>JAZRCQ010000059.1:0-2916 GCA_045659845.1 Eubacteriales bacterium | reverse complement strand
GCGTGACGCTTCCCGAGGAGATCGTGAAGCTTCCCGAGGAGGGCTTCCCCGAGCCTGTGGAAAAGCCCGTGAAGGATTTCGCGGATCTCGCCGATCCCGCGCTGGAGGGCGCGCCCGCCGAGGTGAAGGATCCCGGCGCCGCTCCTGCCGAGGTGAAGGATCCGGGCGATCCCCCTGCGATTGTGCGGCCTCCCGAGGGCGATGCCCCGATCGCGCCTGCGGTTTCCGCGGGGGCACGGGCGGCGGCCGAGGCTCTGCGAAGAGGGGAGCTGCCCCGTCGGGCGGCGCGAGGGGAGGCAAGGGAGCTTTCTCTGGCGCGCACGGTTCGCTGTGTTCGCACCATCGACAATCGCAAGACCGTCACCTTCTATGGCTTGAACGGTGAGCCGATCCAAGCCTCCACCGTGGAGTACGGCGGCGCGATCACGGCTCCCGATATGACCGGTCTCTCCGATCCCGCCTACACCTATCGGTTCCTTGGCTGGATCCCCTTCGGGGCAGAGGAGGGCACGCCCTACGTGTCGCTCCATTCGGTCACGGAGGATCTCTCCCTTGTGCCCGTGTTCCAAAAGACCGAGCGGCTCTATTGCGTGACATGGAGCATCAACGGCAAGACCGCCACCTCCTATCATCGCTACGGTGAGCTTCCCGTTTGCCCGCTTTCCACCGAGGTGGAGAGCGAAACGAAGGAATATGCCTTTTTGGGCTGGTCGTCCCCCATCGTTCCCGTGGCGGGGGATGCCTTCTATGAGGCTCTGTTCAGCGTTTCCGCCCGTCGTTTTTCCATTACGTGGATCGTTGGCGACGAAACGGTGACGGTGCCGGTGGACTACGGGCAGACTCCCGTTTGTCCCATTCCCACCGATCGCGCCGCCGACCACGCTGTTTACACGTTCATCGGCTGGAACGTTCTGCCCCGCGCGGCCAAGGAGGATTTCACCTACGTGGCTTCCTACCGCGAAACGGTGCTCGGCGTATATCCCAACGGCGAGGCTTGCCCCGTTTTGCACACCGACACCGAGGTGATCCTGCTGCTTACGGCCGACACGGTGGATTTCCGCGAAGCATCGGCCTATGCCCGCAGGGAGGGGAAGTCTCTTTGCTTCCGCCGCGGCGCGCTCACGCTTTCCTATTCCGTTTCCGAGCAGGAGCGCCTGCTTTCCCGCAACGCTGCCCTGCTGGAATGGAAGGAGACGGAGGGGGATACGCCCGAGGCCGTGCTTTGCAGCCTGCGGATGCTCAATAGCGTGGGAAAGGCCTTGGATTGGAGCGAGGGCTTCAAGCTTATCGATCAGAGAGAGCCTCGCGCAGGCGCGTCTCTGATGGTTTACCGCGTGAACGGCAAGCAGCTGACCGCCTGCAGCGTGACGCGCTACGACAGCGGTCTTTCCGAGATGAAGCTGGCGGCAGGCGTCACCTATCTGATCTGCCCCGAGTTTCGTCTGGATTACAGCGATCCCACCGAAAACAGCAATCTGACGGCGCTTGCTCCCTCCGCCCCCGTTGGCGGCATGGTGGAGCTGGATGCGAATTGCACCTTCGGCTATGAGATCGTTGGCGCGGAGCTGGTGTTCGCCGACGGCACAAAAATGACGGTGGAGGGTAGACAGTTCCTCATGCCCGACGCCCCCGTGACCGTGCGGCTTCGCGTGGAGCCGATCATCTATCACGTCACCTTTGTTTCCGACGGTAAGGTGTTGATGGAGACCGATGTCTTCTTCGGCGACAGGATCCCCACGCCTGCCGATCCCACCAAGGCGGAGGACGGGGAATTTACCTACGTTTTCGCAGGCTGGTCGCCTTACGTGCTCAGTGCCACGGGCGAGGATCGGGCCCCCGTTTACACGGCCACCTTCACCCGCATTGCCAAGGAGCAGATCAGCACGGGCGGCGAGAATGCCCGCGACGGCTTTTTGACGGTGACTCTGCCGCTGATGCTCGGCACGGTCGCTTTGCTCGCGCTCGGGATCTTCTTCGGTGTGCGCTATCGCAGGTCTATTTCGGCTTGGCTGAAGGAAAAAGCTTGGCCTGCCCTGCGGAGATGTGCCTGCGCCGTCCGCAACGGTGTCCGCGCCCTTTGGCAGAGGCTTCGTAAAAAATAAAAAACTCCCCTCGGAGCGGCTTCCCGACATTGGGAGCCTCTCGCGAGGGGTACTGTTTATTGCAGGCGAAGGGTGATCTCTCCCGTGCGAAGGGTGGAGACGGCGCCGTTTTCCTGCAGGATCTCCAATTCGCCGTTTTCGTTGATGGCGGAGGCGATGCCGCACAACGCTTGTCCCGCCTCGGTGAAGGTCACTCTGCGGCCAAGCACCAGCGAGCGGCGGCGATAGTCCTCCAGCCAGCTCTTGTCGGCGGGATCGGCCAGATAGGGCAGCAATTCCCGCAGAATGGCGGCGGCAAGGACGGCGCGCGGCGTTTTTTCATCATTGAGGCTTCCGGCAATGCCCTCCAGCTCGGGAGGGAAGGCGGTGGGGCGAAGATTGACACCGATCCCGACGATCAGAGCGGTTTCCGCGCCCATGGTCACGGCTTCGGTGAGGATGCCGCAAACCTTTTTTCCGCCGAGATAAAGATCGTTCACCCATTTCACGTCCGTTTCGGCACCAACGGTGGCGCGAATGGCGCGCATCACCGCCACGGAGGCGGCGCAGGTGATGGAAACGGAGGAGGGAAGCGCCCCCGAAAGGGGATAGAGCAGGGAAAAATAGATCCCCGTTGCGGGGGAATGGAAGGAGCGCCCCAAGCGCCCTCTGCCTGCCGTTTGCGCATGGGCGAGGAGGAGCGTTGGCTTGCGGACGCCGTTGCAGAAGCGACGGCGCGCCTCTGTGTTGGTGGAGTCCACCTCGGAAAGCACCACCACGTCGGGTGCGTTGCAGGATGCCCCAAGGGCTCGGCAAACGTCCTCGGCGGTGTAGG
>JAZRCQ010000058.1:0-6299 GCA_045659845.1 Eubacteriales bacterium | reverse complement strand
CGTGACCCCCGGCGGGGAGTAACCCGCCGGTTCTGTTCGCCTCCCGGCGAGTTTTTATCGCTTCGCAGGGACATTCGGCTTACGCCGAGCGGTAATTGCTTCGCGAGCTTTAGGGCGAATAGAATATCCCGGAGGCTCCATGGCTTCCATATTACGATTGTGGCGGCAATCATATCACTCCGACGAGGTCGGAATATCGCTTTTGCCTTCTCTGCTGATTGGTGACGTAATCTGATAGGAGTATGGGTTGAGCCGCCGCCCTTGTAACGCAAAGGCGGAATTGGCAATAAACAGAACGGGAAATAGGAATTTGAAAGGGGTTCATATGAAAAAATTATTTATGTGCAGTCTGATATGCCATAATGGAATAGTCGGCGGTGGACTTTATATTGAAGATGACGCCATAACCTACAAGACAAACAAGCTTACTGTGGACAGAAGCTATAGAAATCTCGCGCTTCCACTTCATGAAATACGTGAGTTGACGTGGAAATGGGTGGTTTTCCCGGTTGCAACATTCCATATGATGAGCGGTGAAGATTACAAGGTTATCATTTTCAATCAAAGCCGCTTCAAAAAATACTATGCTGAAGTCAAGCAGCATGAAAACCGACAAGCTCCAACTGATAGGGAAGAATAAGAGTCAATATGATAAAACTAAAACAAAATCGTGCAGCGAGCCTTGTTGCTGTCACGCTTATATATATAATTGCTGCGGCGGTAGGCATTGCGACCTACAGAATGCTTGACCTGACCTGGTGGTTATCGCTGCTGGCAGCCGATGTTGCGGCAACCGTTGTAACCTTTGTATTCAGCGTAATTTTGGGGAATGCTTCGGTTTACGATCCGTATTGGAGCGTTCAGCCGCCCGTTATACTGATAGCATTTGCTGTCGGTAAGGAGCTTACTGTTTTTGGTATGCTGCTTATTGCAGCCGTATCGTATTGGGCGATTCGCCTGACGGCAAACTGGGCGTACACCTTCGGAGGCCTCGATCATCAGGATTGGCGATATACGATGCTGAAGGAAAAGACGGGCATATTCTATCCCCTCATCAACTTTGTGGGCATACATATGGTTCCAACGCTCGTTGTATACGGTTGCATACTGCCTGCGGTCTGGGCTGTGATAAACGGTGTAACCGTCAACCTCGGCAGCGTGCTTTTCCTCTGCTTGTCGCTTGGTGCGGCCACGATGCAGGGAATCGCAGACTACGAAATGCATGCGTTTCGTAAAAACAGAAGCAGCACGTTTATCCGCAACGGATTGTGGAAATACTCCCGCCATCCGAACTACCTCGGAGAGATCCTTATGTGGTGGGGTGTGGCGTTTTCTGTGATCTGTGCAGCTCCAAATGCGTGGTATCTTGCGGCAGGCGCACTTGCAAACACCGTGCTTTTCTTCGCGGTGAGTATTCCGCTGGCAGACGGCAGACAGTCAAGGAAAGAGGGCTTTGCCGAATACAAGCGGCAAACGAGAATGCTGCTGCCGATCAAGAAGTGATAAACAAATTCCGATTTGCCGAATGAAACAACAACCCCGACAAACCTCAAAATCTGTCGGGGTTAATGATTTGCTTCCTGCGGATCAAATCAGGCAAGCTGTTTTATACTGTCTATGCTAAGAGCCTCATGCTTTCGTCGGACGGTGCTTTTTAGCGACGGCAGGGGCTTCCGTTATCGAAAAAGAACAATGGCGGTGCTCTGTGCTCCGCCATTGTTCTTTTGGGGAAGGCTCAATCCTTCTTGTAGCCGATGTTTCTTGCCTTTGCGGGATCGAAGGTGAGGTTGCAAATGGATGCTACCAGGCCGTAAATGCCGCAGGTGATCCAGGTGAGAAAGATGTAGGCCAGCGTTCTGGAGGTGTAGCCCTCGGGCTTCAGGGAGCTATGATTGATCACGATGCTTCCGATCCAGCCGAGGAAAAAGGTCAGCAAAAATCTCACGAGGTTGTTATTGTTTTCCATGACGATCTCCTTTCTTTAGTTTGGTTTTTCTATTATAGCACGTTTTTTGTCGAATGTCAATAGTTTGTAAAAAATATACAAAAATAAACTATTCATAACTAACAAAGCGTAAAAGAACAAAAAAACGGGATCCTCCATGAGAGGATCCCGTTTTTTGCTCCTTGGAGAGTGCGATCAGCCCTCCAGATAGTCCTCCAGCTCGCTCTTGATCACGGCCACCTGCGGCCCGTACACCACCTGCACGCCGCCGCCCCGACGGATCACGCCGCCGGCGCCGCTTTGGCGGAGCAGCTCCTCCCGCACCGCCGAGGGATCCTTTACGCTCACGCGCAGGCGCGTGGCGCAGCAATCCAGCGAGATCAGATTGTCCTTTCCGCCCAGTCCCTCAAGGATCAGCGCGGAGCGGCCGGAGCTGTTGCTTTTCCCGACTCCGTTTTCCTCCTCGGCCGTTTTCCCTCTTTGGTTGTAGTCTGCGCGGGTGTAAAGCTTCACCTCGCCGTCGCCCTGCTCGCGGCCGGGGGTGGCATAGTTTCTCTTGAGGATCAGAAAACGGAACAGGAAGAAATAAACGGCGAAATAAAACAGCCCCACCAGCGGAACGGCGATCCAGTTGGTTCTTTCATTTCCCTGCAGAATACCGAAGAGCGTCAGGTCGATGATGCCGCCCGAAAAGGTCATGCCCACGCCCACGCCGAAGAGATGCATCAGCATATAGGCAAGTCCTGCCAGCACCGAATGGATCACGTACAGCACGGGGGCAACGAAGAGAAACGTGAATTCGATGGGCTCGGTGATGCCCGTGAGCATGGCGGTGAGTGCGGCGGAAAGCAGCAGACCGCCGGCGGCCTTTTTCTTTTTACTGTCGGCACAGGTGTACATCGCCAATGCCGCCCCCGGAAGGCCGAAGATCATCAGCGGAAACTTTCCGCTCATGAATCGGCAGGCCTCAACGGAGAATCTCTGCGTGGAGGGAGAGGCCAGCTGGGCAAAGAAGATATTCTGCGCGCCGGCCACCAGCGTGCCGTCGATCACGGCCGTTCCGCCCACGCCCGTTTGCCAGAAGGGGAGATAGAAAACGTGGTGCAGGCCGAAGGGAATGAGAATGCGCTCGATAAAGCCATAGATAAAGGTGCCTGCATAGCCCGAGCGAAGCACGAGGTCGCCGAGGGCGTAGATCCCCGACTGAATATAAGGCCAAACGAAGAACATCAGAATTCCAACGAGGAGGTAGGCCGCCGTGGAAACGATGGGGATAAAGCGGCTTCCCCCGAAGAAGGAGATCACGTTTGGCAGGCGGATCTTATAGAAGCGGTTGGTGAGATAGGCCACGCCGAGGCCGACGATGATGCCGCCGAACACGCCCATTTGCAGGGAGGGAATGCCGACCACGTTTGCCACCGTGCCTTCCGGCATGGCGCCTGCCTCCAGCTTGCCGCTGATCTCCAGCAGAGCGCTGACGGTCTTGTGCATCACGAAAAATGCGATGGCCGCCGAGAGGGTGGCCGTGCCTTTTTCCTTTTCGGCCATGCCAAGCGCCACGCCCATGGCAAAGAGCAGGGGGAGATTGTCGAAGATCACGGTGCCCACCGAGGCGAGCAGAGAAAAAAGGGAATAGGCAATGGTGCCGGGGCCCATCAGTGCCATCAGGCCATAGGCCTCCAGCATGGCGGCATTGGTGAGGGAGGCGCCGATGCCCAGCAAAAGCCCCGCGATGGGGAGCAGAGCAATGGGGAGCATGAATGCACGTCCCACGCGCTGAAGCACGCCGAACACGCCGCCGCTTTGTTTTTCCTTGAGAAGAGCTGTTTCAGACATGAGTTATCCTTTCTTTCCGACACGGTAGAGCAAAACGGTGTCCCGTCCTGCCTCCACGGTGCCGTAACGGTAATCGATGGATTTTAAGACCTCGGCGTTTCCGATGAGAAGCGCCGTGGCCGTGGAAAGCCCGTTTTTTTGGATCAGGGCAAGATCCGCCTCCGCGATGGGCGAGCCGACGCGCACCCGTTCTCCCTCCTTCACCAAGGGGCGGAAGCCTTCTCCCTTCAGCGTGACCGTATCCACGCCGACGTGGATCAGGAGATCGACTCCGTCGGAGGTGCGGAGCGAATAGGCGTGTCCCGTTTCCGCTACGGTCTCAATAATGGCATCGCAAGGGGCAACGAAGAGCCCTTTTTCGGGAAAGAGGGCCACGCCAAGCCCCAGCATTCCCGAGGAAAATGCCTCGTCGGGCATTTCCGAAAGCGGCCCGCACCGACCGTTGCAGACGGCCAGAAGTGTGGCTTCTTTTTTGACAAACGACATACTGTTCCTCCTTTATTTGCAATCGATCACCCGTTCCCGCACGCCGAGGAGATAGGGAACGGAAACGGAAAGCTCGTCGATCTGCATTTCCGCAAAGCGCTGTGTGAGGGTGAGATCGGCGGCCAGCTCTCCGCAGATCCCGATCCAGCCGCCGCATTGGTGGATGGCCTCGGCCGCCGCGCGGATCAACCGCAGAACGGGCTCGCGATTGCGGCGGCAAAGCTCCTCCAATTGAGGGCTTTGTCGGTCGGCGGCCAGCGTGTACTGCAGAAGATCGTTGGTGCCAACCGAAAAGAAATCCACCTCCCGCGCCAGCTCGCGGCTCATAACGGCCGCGGCGGGGGTTTCCACCATGATGCCGAATTCCGGCTTGGGAGAGAAGGGGATCGATGCGCGCGAGAGCTCCTCCATGCATTCGGAGAGCAGGCGGCGACAATCCCGAACCTCCTCCACCGACACCACCATGGGCACCATCACGGAAACCGTGCCATGCACCGATGCTCGAAGAATGGCGCGGAGCTGACGCTTGAAAAGCGCCTCTCGGGCAAGACAGAGGCGAACGGCGCGAAGGCCCAGCGCAGGATTCTCTTCGCGAGGCAGATCCAGATAGGGGATCTGCTTGTCGGCACCAACGTCCAACGTGCGGATCACAATCCGCTTTCCCTCCATTGCTTCAATGGTGCTTCGATAGGCCTTGTAAAGCTCCTCCTCGGTGGGTTCGCGCTGCATGGAAAGATAGAGCAGCTCGGTGCGCAGAAGTCCAATGCCGTCGGCGCCGTTCCGATAGGCCGCAGCCGCTTCCTTGGCGTCTCCCACGTTGGCGTAGATCAGCATGCGGTGACCGCTTCGGGTGACGGCAGGCTTATTCATGATGGTGCGGAGATACTGCTCGTGCTTTTCGGAAAGCGCGGCCTCGGCCGCGCTTTGCTTGCGGAAGCATCGCGCCGTTTCGGCATCGGGTGACACCACAAGGCTTCCCTGCGTTGCATCCAGCAGGGCATAAGCACCGTTGAAGGAGGCGGGAAGCTCGCCCACGCTCACCAGCGCGGGAATTCCCATGGCGCGCGCCAGAATGGCGGTGTGGGAATTGGCCGTGCCCTCAAAGGTGACGAAGCCGAGGATGCGGGAGCGATCCAGCAGGACGGTTTGCGAGGGCGTAAGATCCTTTGCCACCAGAATGAAGGAGCCCTGCTCCTCCGGAAGCGACGAACGGGCGCCGCCGCGCAGCTGCTCCAGCAGCTGGCCCCGCAGATCCAGCAGATCGGCGGCCCGTGCCGAAAGATAGGGATCGGACATGGCGCGGAAGCGGGCGGCCAGCGATTCCGTCACGGTATGAACGGCCTCCTCGGCGGTGTCTCCATGCTCCAATCGCTCCCGAAGTGCGTCGGTGAATTCCTCGTCGCAAAGGATCATGGCGTGGATCTCAAAGATCTCCGCCGTTTCCGCCGAGATCTCGGCCTCGGCATGGAGACGAAGGGCCTCCAGCGCGGAAAGTGTCCCGTTCAGCGCTCGCTCCAAGCGTTTTTTCTGATCCGTCTCGGCTGTTTGGAGGGGCTCGGCGGGTGTGGCGTTATAGAAGCGAAGGATCCCTGCCGCCCTGCCGCCGCTCACACCAACGCCCTGAATGCTTCGGCAGGGAAACCGTTCATCCGTCATGCCGCTCGGTCTCCGCTTGCTCCGACGAAAAAAAGGCTTGCAAGGCCTCTATGGCCGCATCCTCGTCTGCTCCCTCGGCTTTGAAATGAAGCTCTGCTCCCTCTGATGCGCCCAGCCCCATCAGGGAGAGCAACCGCTTGGCGTCGGCCTCCTTACTGCCCGTGCGAACGGTGATCGACGAGGAAAATTGCTTGGCGAGCGCCGCCAAACGGCCCGCAGGGCGAGCGTGCAGACCGCAGGGATCGGCAACGGTGCAGGTGAATTCCTTCAATTGGATCCACTCCTTCCTTGTTCAAAAATGTCTTTGCCAGTAGTGTTCCGTTTCCCTGCGGAAAATATTCAGAAAAAAGAAAAAACCCGAGATCAAAGTCGGAGG
>JAZRCQ010000057.1:0-4114 GCA_045659845.1 Eubacteriales bacterium | reverse complement strand
CTAAGACCGCTTGGCCCCCGACTTGGCAGGCTGAGGCAGCCGAATTCACGGTGACGGAGGAAACGCTCCATTGCGGTGTCCCGTTGAAAAAACTGAAGCTGAAGCACGGAGTGCTTCTGGTTGGAATCAATCGCGGAATTCAAACGGTGATCCCAAACGGCGATTCCTGCTTCCGCGTTGGCGACTCCATTGTTGTGGTTTCGGGGAGTGACTCCGCTATTCTTTCGCTCAACGATATTTTTGCATAATCCGCTTACGGATAGAAGGGCAATATGAATTATAAAATGATCGGAAGAATCAATGCATTCTTCCTGCTGGCAGAGGCATTCTTTATGCTTCCTGCATTATTGATCTGCTTGATCGATAGAGATTTTCGATCGGCGGGAGCCTTCGGTATCACCGTTTTGGCGATCCTGATCCCCTCCGCAACGCTTCTCTGGATAACCAAGCAGGAAAAGAAAAGCTTTTATGCGCGCGAGGGATTGGTCAGCACGGGGATCGGATGGATCCTGATGAGCGTGTTCGGCTGTTTTCCGTTTGTTCTTTCGGGGCAGATCCCGAATTTTCTCAACGCGCTTTTTGAAACGGTTTCAGGCTTTACTACCACGGGCGCATCGATCCTTTCCAACGTAGAGGCACTGACGCTCGGTATGCAATATTGGCGTTGCTTCACGATCTGGCTGGGCGGTATGGGCGTTTTGGTGTTCCTGCTGGCTATCGCTCCGATCGGAAACGAGAAAAACGGCTTCTCCATTTACCTTCTCCGTGCAGAAAGCCCCGGGCCGAGCGTGGACAAGCTGGTGCCGAGGATCAAGCGAACTGCGGTCATCCTCTACCTGCTGTATATCGGTTTAACGATTTTGAATTTCCTTTTCCTCGTTTGCGGAGAAATGGGTGCTTATGAAGCGCTCTGCACAGCCTTTACCACCGCCGGAACGGGCGGCTTTGGAATCCGAAACACCAGCATTGCAAGCTGCAGTCCTTACACCCAGATCGTTTGTACGGTGTTCATGCTTTTGTTTGGTGTGAATTTCAGCTGCTACTATCTGATTCTGATCGGACAGGCAAGAAACGTTTGGAAGGACGAGGAATTTCGGCTTTACTGGAGCATCGTGCTATGTGTTGGCGCTCTGATCACATGGAACGTTTTCCGTTTCTACGGCAATTTTGGAGAAACTGCGCGGCACGCCTTTTTCCAAACCGCCTCCATCATCACCACAACCGGCTATTCCACTGTTGATTTTGATGCCTGGCCCACATTTTCAAAGGCGTTGCTTCTCGGTTTGATGACCATCGGAGCCAGCGCAGGAAGCACCGGCGGAGGCTTGAAATGCTCCCGACTTTTGCTCCTTTGGAAGAACGCTGCGCGGAATATTCGCCAGCTGATCCATCCGAACGCAGTTCAGGTGATCCGTCTGAACGGAAGAGCGGTGGATGAGCGGATCGTGGCAAACACCACGGCATATTTTGCTATCTACGTGCTGATCCTTGCGATCAGCGTGATGGTGCTTTCTTTGGATCAGATCTCCTTTACTGCGGCTTTTTCCGGCGTGCTTTCCTGCTTCAACAACGTTGGTCCCGGGCTGGATACCCTTGGTCCCATGTGCAATTATGAAATGCTCTCGCCCCTTTCCAAGATCGTTCTGATCTTCAATATGCTGGCGGGGCGTTTGGAAATCTTTCCCATTCTGATCCTCTTCCGCATTAGAACCTGGAAGAGATACTGATCCCCGATCAAAAAGAGCCTGCGATTTTGCCGCAGGCTCTTTTTTGATATGATGAAATGCAATTCAAGGAACGGCCGGGGCTTCCTCAAGGCTGCGCAGAATTGCCTCCTCAGAGAAGGGAACGCGCTGATCGCCGATCAGCTGATATTCCTCGTGTCCCTTTCCTGCGAGAACGATCACGTCCCCGCGGCGGGATAGCTTCACCGCTTGCAGGATCGCCTCCTTGCGGTCGGGGATGGGGAGATAGGGCGTGGTTGCATTGGAGAAGGACTCTGCGATCTGCGCAATGATCTGCTCGGGCGGCTCACAGCCGGGGTTGTCCGATGTGAGAATGCACAGATCGGAAAGCTCTGCGGCAACGCTCCCAAGCTCAGCGCGTCGCATTTGCGTACGCTCTCCAACCGAGCCGAACAACGTGATCAGGCGTGCAGGTGCAACCGCACGAAGCTCCGAAAGCAGCTGACGAAGCGATGGGCCGTTGTGGGCATAGTCGATCACAGCGATCGCACCGTTTGGCAGTGGAATCGCTTGGGAACGACCTCTCACGTTGATATATTCCAGCTCTTGCGCCGCATCGGAAATCGATCTGCCGAACACCTCGACGGCGATCGCCAACGCCGCAAGCGCGCTGGAAACGTTTCCAAGCCCGATCAGCGGGATCCTCAAAACGTGCCGCCGACCTTCCTTAACCAAAAGGATCTCCTCGCCAAGAAATCCCTCTCGATAGATCGGAGTGATCCTTTCCGCACGATAATCCGCAGGCGAGTTGAGACCAAACGTAACGATTTTCTCTGCCTTTGTGATCTGAAGAATGCGGCTTGTTTCGGGATCGTCGGCGTTCAGGATCGCAATGGAGGGAGAAAAATCACAGAACAACCGCTCCTTGCATCGGCGATAATCCTCCAAATCGGCATGCTCGCCTGGGCCGATATGGTCGGGGAAGAGATTCATAAAGGCGCAAGCGGTAAAGCGCGTTCCGTCCGCTCGATGTCGGTGGGGCGCCTGCGAGGAGGTCTCAAGAATTGCGCTGCCGTAGCCGGCATCCTTCATTTGCCGAAGACCGCTCTGGAGTGTGACTGCATCCGGCGTGGTATTTCGCGTGGGAATTCTCGTCTTTCCAAACGAGATCCCGTTCGTGCCGATGTATCCGCAGGAAATACCCATGCGGCATAGCAGCTGCTCCGTTAGCACGGCTGCAGTTGTTTTTCCCTTGGTGCCCGTGATACCAACCAGCTTCATTTCCTGAGAGGGGTCTCCATAAAACCGTCTCGCCAGCATGGCAAAAGCGATCTCACTGTTCTCAACGAGATAAACAGAGGCGTCCTCGGGAAGAGACAACGAACGCTCGGCAACAAATAGACGACAGCCTCTCCGATATGCATCTTCGGCATAGGCGTGGCCGTCGACCTTAGCGCCCCGAATGCAAACGAAAAGGGAATCGGAGCTGCAAGCGCGTGAGTTTTCCGTGATCAGACGAACGTCTCTATCCACGTTGTCTCCGATAACAGCACAAAGCCCCTGAAGCAACTGCGAGACCTTCATGTCGCATCCTCCCATGCCATCAGATCCTCAGAAAAGCCAACGGGGGCTTTTCCGCACATGCGAAGTGTGCGAATGGCCAGCACCTCCAAGGAATCCACGTACCACGGCTGAGTCAGCCCTGCTTTTTTCAGCAAAGAAAGCTCGGTGCAGCCAAGAACCAAGCATTCACATCCGCGATCCAAAAGGGAAGCGGAAACGCGGAAGAAGGCGGAAAAATCGGGAGCTTTATTTTGCTTCACCGCTTCATAGATGATGCGGTTGATTTCGGCCTGTTCCTCCTCGGTGGGAGTGAGGCAGAGGATCCCGGAATCCTCACAAAGACGATGGTAGGATCGGGAGTAAACCGTTCCTTCGGTGGCCAACAAGCCAATGCGGTGGATCCCCTTTTGAGCAAGGAATTTCACTGTTTCCGATATGATATTCAAAACGGGAATATTCACGGCCTTGGCAAGCTCATCATAGAAAAAATGAGCCGTGTTGCAGGGAATCACGATCAGATCGGCGCCTGCACGCTCCAGCCGCATAGCCTCATTGATCATGCAGGGAAGGGGACTTTCCGAGCTGTTTCCGAGGATAAAAGCCGTTCGATCGGGCGTTGAGGCTCGGCTGCTCACCAGCATATCCACGTGGTCGGAGTCCTTGTTTGCCTGCGTGTGGGCTGTGAGAAGCTCGCAAAAATAAAAGGTGGACATCGGTCCCAATCCGCCGAGAACGCCTAATAGCAAATCCTTTTTTTTCATCGAATATCCTCCCCTCGTTCGGAGCCGAACCAAACGTCATCCATAACGGTGTTGCCCGCGATCACATAGTCCTGCTCCAGCGCTTCCCGATTTTTCCAAACAAAA
>JAZRCQ010000056.1:0-2907 GCA_045659845.1 Eubacteriales bacterium | reverse complement strand
CGGGCCCAGATCGTAGCCCATACCCATCCCGACGACCACGGGCGGATCTGACCGACGGCTCCATTCGGCCTCCAGCCGCCGATAGCTCTCCGATTCGGAGGGAACGCCGTTGTGCCACACCGCCTCCGTTGGGATCTCCCGCAAAACGGCATCTCCTCCGCCGATGTGGTCCTCGTCGCTATGGGTGAACACCACGAGCCTCAGGGAGGAAACTCCCAGCTCCCGCAGGCGCAGAAGCAACCGCTCCTCTGCGCTTTCGGGCCCTGCATCCACCAATATGTCGCCCTCGGGAGCGCGAATCAGAAGTGCGCTTCCCTGCCCCACGTCCAAAAGGATCAGAGAGGCGCCTGCACGATCCTGCGCGGAGCAGGCGCAAAGCAGCATCAGGAACAGGATGACCGCCACACCTCGCCCAACCACACCTTGCCGATGCTTCACGCTCATCCCTCCTCCGCTCATTTTTCTACCATTATATCAAAAGAACGGGCTCTTTTCAATAGGATTTTGCTTTTTTTGAAAAAAATAAAAAAAGTATTGACAAAAAGGGAAAGGTGTGGTATAATCTTGTATTGGTACGGGCAAATTCAGCCCGTCTCTCTACTGCGCAAAAAATCAAAGGCGCAGTCGAATAGTCCATAGGGAGGTGTAAAAAATATGGAGAACAAAATCAACTCTTACGAAACCATGTTCATCGTAAGCCTTGCAAACGGCGAGGATGCCACTCTGGCAACGGTGAAGAAGTTCACTGATCTGATCGCTGCAAACGCAGAGGTTGTTCAGATTGATGAATGGGGCAAGCGCCGCATGGCATATCCCATCCAGGATATGGCTGAGGGCTACTACACTGTTGCAACCTACAAGTGCAACGGCGAGTTCCCTGCAGAGCTTGAGCGTTTGATGAACATCGACGAATCCGTGATTCGTTCCATGAACATCAGACTCGAGTATGATGCCGCCGAGAAGGCTGCTGCCGACAAGGCTGCCGCTGAGAAGGCTGCTGCCGCTGCCGCTGCTGCTGCAGAAGCTGCTCCCGCAGTTGAAGAGACTGCCGCAGACGCAGAGTAATTTGCGTTTCGCGAAAATCTGAAAAGGAGGCATACAAGGATGTCCAGTTTGAACCTTAACAAGGTCGTTCTCTGCGGCAAACTGACGGCCGACCCTGAGCTGAAGCAGACACAGGGAGGCGTTAGCGTGGTGCGCTTCACCCTCGCAGTTAACCGCCGCTACCAGTCCAAGAACGCTGATGGAAGCGCTGCCGCTCAGCCGCAGGCCGACTTCATCTCCGTTGTGGCTTGGAGACAGACCGCGGAATTCATTTCCCGCTACTTCAGAAAAGGCTCCGCTCTCTGCGTGACCGGCTCGATCCAGACCAGAAACTGGCAGGATCAGCAGGGCCAGAAGCACTACGCCACCGAAGTGGTTGCCGATGAGGCAATGTTCGTTGACAACAAGAACGAAGGCGGTTCTTATGCAGGTCAGTATACCCCTGATGCCTACGCAACCCCGTCTTATTCCTCCGCTCCCGCCGCTGCGCCGAAGTTTGAGGAACTGAAGACCGACGAAGATCTGCCCTTCTGATCGAAGAGGCACTAAATTGAACAAGGAGGATTCGTAAAAATGGATAGAACTGAAGCAACTCCGGTTGTTCGTGCGGCTCGCCCCATGAATAATCGCAGAAGAAGAAAGGTTTGCATTTTCTGTGCAGACAAGGTTGATTTCATCGACTACAAGGACAGCGCTAAGCTGAGAAAGTTCATCAGCGAGAGCGGAAAGATTCTTCCCAGAAGAATTTCCGGCACCTGCGCTCTCCATCAGCGTGAGCTGAACACCGCTATCAAGCGCGCTCGCAACGTGGCTCTTCTGCCCTTCGTGACCGACTGATTTCCAAACAAAAAGGCACTCTTGCAATTTGCAGAGTGCCTTTTGCTTTCCCCCGCGACATTTCCCGGCCTATTGACAATCCCTTCCATATGTGGTATAATGCTGTTATTATTTAAGCTTACAAAGGCATATTCGAAGGAGATCCCCATGAAGAAAACAAAACTGCTCGGTTTCTTATTGTCCGCGATCCTGCTTTTCGGCTCGCTCTGCTCTTGCAATTACGTTCCAGGGCCTCGAGGGCCTCAAGGCGAGGCTGGGCCTCAGGGAGACCCCGGCCCCGCAGGCAAGGACGGAGCCTCCTTCCTGACCGGAAAGGGCTTGCCCTCGAATGATCTGGGCAACATTGGTGATTCCTATCTCGATCTATCCGGAGAGGAGTGGGGCTTCTATCTCAAGGGAGAGAACGGCTGGGAGCTGCTGGGCTATCTTGAAACAGAGCCTGCCCCGCTCACCATAGATGATCTCAAGGGCTCCTACGCCCTGAGCCACGTTGTTTCGGGCACCAACGTATATAAGCCCGGCGACTCCTTTGCAGGCTTGATCCTATCCGAAAATATGATCCGCGCAGAGCTGCAGGACGAGGGAGGCATCCTAACGGTGAATATGGTGTCGGTTGCATCCACAAGGATCACCTGTACCGTGGAGCAGGACAAGCTCATCATGAGCTGCGAGGATGTCATCAATATCACGGGGCAGCCAAGCAACGTTTTTCAGCTATCCATCGTCAGAGACGGCGATATCTATCTGGTGCTGGAAGCTTACGGGGATGATTATTACGTAAAAAAGATCGGATGACGGTTGCGATCCCCCTCACCGTCAGGCCACAGAAATCTGTGCCAACCTCCAATAAAAAAACTTGGAATATCTCCAAGTTTTTTTATTTTATAGAAGCGCCAAGATCTCCTCGGCATTGGTGTCGGGCTTCACCTTCGGCAGGATCGCCTCGATCCTTCCCTCCGCATCGATGAGAAAGCTGGTGCGGACCACGCCCATGCTCACCTTTCCGTAAAGCTTCTTTTCCTGCCA
>JAZRCQ010000055.1:0-11278 GCA_045659845.1 Eubacteriales bacterium | reverse complement strand
GGCGGCATCATCGTGGTGCCTCAGAAATATGACGTCTATGATTTTACCCCCGTTCAGCACCCTGCCGCCGATCCCAATTCCGCCATTATCACCACCCACTTTGCCTTCTCCTATCTTCATGACACCATTCTGAAGCTGGATGAGCTGGGGCACGATATTCCCACGAAATATAAGTGGCTGGAAACCTTCACGGACACCTCGGTCAACGACGTGGCCATGAACGACCGCTCGGTTTACGAGCTGTTTGAATCCACCCGTCCGCTGGGCATTGCGCCCGAGGATATCGAGGGATGCACCATCGGAACCTACGGACTTCCCGAATTGGGAACCCCCTTCATCCAGCAGGTGCTTATCGACGCAAAGCCCCGAAACTTTGCCGACCTTCTGCAGATCTCCGGCCTCACACACGGAACCAACGTGTGGCTGGGTAACGCGCAGGATCTGATCAAGGAGGGGATCTGCGATATTTCCCGCGTGATCGGAACCCGCGACGGTATCATGCTGGATATGATCCGCTATGGGCTGGATAACGCCATGTCCTTCAAGATCATGGAGGCGGTACGAAAGGGAAAGGGACTCACTCCCGAATGGGAGCAGGCCATGGTGGAGCACGGTGTGCCCGAATGGTATATCCTTTCCTGCAAAAAGATCAAGTATCTGTTCCCCAAGGCGCACGCGGCGGCCTACGTTATGTCGGCCATCCGTCTGGCATGGTATAAGGTGCATCAGCCGGTTGCCTTCTATTGCACCATGTTCACCGTGGCTCCCAACGGATTTGATGCCTCCGTTGTGCGAGGCGGAAAGAAGCATCTTGTGGATGTGATGCGGGATATTCAGAAGCGGGGCAAGGAGGCCTCTCCCAAGGAGCAGGCAAGCATTTCCACCCTGCAGCTGATCAATGAGGCCATGGCAAGAGGGATTCGCTTCCTGGACGTGGATCTGAAAAAATCTCATTCTTTTATTTTCCGCCCCGAAAACGGTTGCATCCGCATGCCGTTCTCCTCGCTTCCGGGCTTGGGAGAAACTGCGGCGGAGAGCATCGTGAAGGCGCGTGAGGCCGAGGAGTTCTTCTCGGTGGAGGATCTGCAGATCCGCGCGAAGCTTTCCAAATCCGTCATTGAGATTCTGCGCGTTAACGGCGCGCTCAACGACGTGGAGGAAACCGATCAGCTCACCATTAAATTCTGAGAAAAATCACGGGAACAAATTGCACCGTGAGGACTGCCGAGAAGTCGGCAGTCCTCTTTTTCGATCTGATCATGCAAGTTCGATGAAAGAAAATTGCATAAAAATTCAAAAATCTGCGCAAAGCACTTGACTAATCGCCCTTTTTCGTATATAATAAGGTAATACCCAAGTCAAAGGAGTACCCCCATGAGAATCGTAGTGAAGGTTGGAACGTCCACGTTGGCGCATCAAACGGGCTGCCTGAATATTCGTCGCGTAGGCACCCTATGCTCCATTCTGAGTGATCTGAAGAATGCAGGGCACGAGGTGATCCTCGTTTCCTCCGGTGCCATCGGAATGGGCATCGGAAAGCTCTCGCTCAGCGAGCGCCCGAAGGACATTCCCACCAAGCAGGCCGCCGCTGCCGTTGGACAATGCGAATTGATGTACACCTATGATAAGCTGTTTGAGGAATACCATCATACCGTGGCGCAGCTGCTTCTCACCGGCTCCGACTTCAAAAATCCTGAGCGATATGAGAATTTCCGCAACACCATGCGCCGCTTGCTGGAGCTTCGAGTGCTTCCGATCATCAATGAAAACGACACTATCGCAACAGAGGAGATCAAGGTCGGCGATAACGATACGCTTTCTGCGATGGTGGCCGTGAGCGTGAACGCCGATCTGCTGGTTTTGCTTTCCGATATCGACGGGCTCTACACGGCCGATCCCCGTCGGGATCCCAATGCCGTGCTTATTTCGGAGGTTTCGGACTTAACGCCCGAGATCATGGCTCTTGCAGGCGATGAGGGCTCTGCGCTTGGCACGGGAGGCATGAAAACCAAGCTCCATGCCGCAGGACTCTGCATGGAGAGCGGATGCGATATGGTGATCATGAACGGTGCCGATCCAAGCCTGCTTTATGATCTTTTTGAGGGCAAGTCGGTGGGAACCAGATTTCATGCAAGGGGAGAAGCAAAATGACGGTGATCGACGTTTTAAAAAGAGCCAAGCAGGCGTCGCGAGAGCTTGCCCTTTATAGCTCTGCGGATAAAAATAAAGCGCTTCTTGCCATGGCGGATGCTCTGGTGGAGGATTGCGAGGCGATCCTTGCGGCCAACGAGCTGGACGTTGCTGCGGCCGTGGCAAACGGCATGAATGAGGTGATGACCGACCGCCTGCGCCTGAGCCGCGTGCGCATCGAGGCGATGGCAAACGGAATTCGTGAGGTGGTGGAGCTTCCCGATCCCATCGGAAGCGAGATCGCTCGCGTGGAGCGCCCCAACGGGCTTTTGATCCGCCGTATTCGCGTTCCGATGGGCGTGATTGCCATTATTTATGAGAGCCGCCCGAATGTCACCTCCGATGCGGCGGCACTTTCGCTCAAAAGCGGAAATGCTTGTGTTCTGCGCGGCGGCAAGGAGGCCTTCCGCTCTTCCATGGCGATCGTTGAGGCTATGCGGAGAGGACTGCGAAGCGTTGGAATTTGCGAAAACTGCGTGAATATGGTTCCCGACACCTCTCGCGAGGGAGCCAACTGCCTGATGACGGCGGTTGGATTGGTGGATCTTCTGATCCCCAGAGGCGGTGCGGGATTGATCCGCGCCTGCGTGGAGCAGGCAAAGGTTCCCTGCATTCAAACGGGAACGGGCATTTGCCACGTCTACGTGGACGGCGCGGCCGATCTTGAGAAGGCCGTTCGGATCATTGAAAACGCCAAAACCAGCCGTCCTTCGGTGTGCAACGCCGCAGAGGTGTGCCTTGTGGATCGATCGATCGCCGAGAAATTTCTTCCCATGCTCCGCCAACGTCTGGTGGAGGATCGGACGGAGGCAGGGAAGTCTCCCGTGGAATTGAGGCTTTGCCCGGAGGCTGCAAGGATCGTGGAGGGCAAGCCCGCCGGTGCGGAGGATTTCGACACCGAATTTTTGAATTATATTCTTGCCGTGAAGGTTGTGGATGGAGTGAAGGATGCAATTGCCCATATCTCCGCGCATTCCACGCATCATAGCGAGGCTATTATCACGGAGGATCAGCAGGCCGCAGATCTGTTTGTGGCGGCAATCGACAGCGCGGCCGTTTACGTGAATGCCTCCACGCGCTTCACCGACGGCGGCGAGTTTGGCTTGGGATGCGAGATCGGGATCTCCACCCAAAAGCTTCATGCCAGAGGCCCGATGGGGCTGGAGGAGCTGACGGCCTATAAATATGTGGTCACCGGAAACGGTCAGATCCGTTGATGGAAGGGAGAAACAGCATGAATCGTTATACGTTTGGATTTCTGGGCTGTGGGAATATGGGAGGAGCGCTTGCAAGAGCTGCCTCCAAGGCACTTCCCGCAGGCAATATCGCAGTTTGTGACACCGATCCTGCCAAGGCAGAGCTTTTGGTGAGTGAAACGGGTGCCGTTGCCGTTTCCCTTTCCGATTTGGTGGAGGAAAGCCAATATCTTTTCCTCGGCGTGAAGCCGCAGGCGCTGGAGGCGGTGGCAGAGATGCTTCGTCCTCTTCTGAAAAGCAAAAAGGAAAGCACGGTGCTGGTGAGCATGCTGGCAGGCGTGGATATGCAAAGGCTTTCCCATGCGCTGGAGACAGAGCTTCCCATCATTCGCATCATGCCCAACACGCCCGTGGCGGTGGGAAAGGGAATGATCCTATATGATTGCAACGATGCCGTCTCCGAGGGGCAAGCGGAGGGCTTTCTGAAGGGGCTTTCGCAGGCAGGATGCCTGGATCGGATCCCCGAGCGGCTGATCGATGCCGCAGGCTCTCTTTCGGGATGCGGCCCTGCATTTGTTTATCTGTTCGCAGAGGCTTTGGCCGACGGCGGCGTGGAGTGCGGTGTTCCGCGAGAGAAGGCCATGCTTTATGCGGCGCAAACGCTACTCGGCTCGGCAGCCATGCTTCTGGAAAGCGGAAAGCATCCGGGCGCATTGAAGGATGCCGTTTGCAGCCCCGGTGGAACCACCATCGCGGGTGTTCACGCGCTGGAGCGCGGCGGTTTGCGAGCGGCGGCTATGGATGCCGTTTCGGAGGCTTATCTCAAAACCCTGAAATTGATGAAGTAAAGGAGAGGTACCCATGAGAAGAAATTGTTTGAAAATGGCATTGATCTTCACGTTGGCCATGCTGATGCTGGTTCTGAGTGCTTGTGACGGTTATATGATCGTTCCGATCACTTCCACAAAGACCGTTGAAAGCGGAGAGCCCGATCGAACCCCCGGAACCGATGAGGACAGCACGGGTGTTCCCACGGATGGATCCACGAAGCAGGAGGAGCCAACCGCACAGACTCCCACGAAGGAGTCGAGCTCCTCAAATGAAACGGTCCCCGAAGCACCCACAAAGGAGCCTGAGGCTCCCACTGCCGCTCCCGAAGCTCCCACAAGAGAGCCGGAGATCCCCACGATTGCCCCGGAGGAGCCCACGAAAGAGCCTGATTCCTCGGAAAGTGAGGACACAACGGAGATCCCCGAGATTCCCGTTGCTCCAAGCTACAATTTCCAAGGAATGGAGCTGGGATTCCTTTCGGTGAACACTGCGTTCACGGAGAAGGAGCTGTATGCCGAGCCCGAAGAGGATCGGGTATCCACTGCTATTTTCCGCAGAAACATGGAGGTGGAGGAGAGGCTGAATGTTTCCTTAGTGTTCTCCTACACTGAACAGAATGCATTCAATCAGAACGTTTCCAATCTGTATTTGGCGGAGAGCCACGATTTTGATGTGATTGCCGGTATGCCGCGAAACAATTCCGTGTTGGCGGCAAGCGGATGTCTTGCGGATCTGAAGCAGGAAGGACTCTCCGCGCTGGATCCGGAATCCGACGCATGGTATCAGCAGTTCAATGAAACTGCCGCGGTGTACGGAGGTCTGTATATGACTGTGGGAGCCATCAACTATTCTGCAACTCTTGCGGCTCAGCTGGTGGTGTTCAACAGCGATCTGGCAGAAGGAATGTGCTTTGAGAATTTCTATGCGCTCTATGAAGAGGGCAAATGGACGATGGATGCCATGACAGAGTTCATCAAGATGAGCTACCTTGATCTGGATGGAGACCCCGGTACTACTGCGGGCGATCTGTTTGGTTTGGCGGTTTCCGATGCCGTTCTTCTCAACACTGCCGTTTCGGGATTGGGACTTTCCTCCGTGCTGTCGCGCGATGGCAACAGCGCATACATCATTAAGGCAAATGAGAGTGTGTTTGCCGCCTACGAGAGTCTTGCCGAGTGGAGGACGATTCAAGGCATTTATCGAGCGAACGATTTTGTTGAGAGCTTCCAAAGCGGACGCGCGCTCTTCACGATCATGAATTACGATCAGATGATCCATTCCAAGTCCGACGAGTTCACCTATGGCGTGCTTCCTTTCCCGAAGGCCGATATGGAGCAGATCGACTATTATGTCAGCCCTGTCACCACGCACACCGTGATCTCCGTCATGGCGTATGAATCTGGATATGACAAGCACTACGAGTGTGCCGCTGTGACTCTGAATCTGATGAATTCCATTTCTGTTGATGCCTTTTCTTCGGTGCGCATGGCCTATGCCACCAGTCGGGAGATGGATGCTGTTCTGGAGCGGATCCCCGAAATGCTTGCCTGGGACGGATCGGTTCTGATCACCAGCCCGTTGGCCAATCTCTTCCGCACCGCTTTTGTGCAGGATCAGTCTCTCGCAGTGCAGATCAATGCGCAGAAGGAAGCGATCAAATCGCAGTTTGCAAATTATTTCTATTCGTTTCTTTGAAAAAAGCACCTCGGAGCAATTCGCTCCGAGGTGCAAAAAAGCAATGGCGCGGATCTTTCACCGCGCCATTGCAATTTCGGAAGGAAATTATTTCACAGTTTCCTCAAGGTAGGCAACCACGTCGCCGATGGTTACAAATCTCGGGATGTCCTCGTCGTTGATCTCCAGACCGAAGCGCTCCTCGCAAAGCATCACGAGGTCGGCAAGCTCGATGGAGTTGATGCCGAGATCGTTGGTCAGCTCGGAATCCATCTTAATGTCGTCTGCATCCAACTGAAGCTCCTCAACGAGAAGATTTTTCAAGGTTTCAAACATAGCGTTATAGCCTCCATTTGTTTTCTGTTTTCTAACCGACGATGTCGGTTTCTTCCAATATTATATACTAAAAAGGTCTGTTTGTCAATAGCTTTTTCATAATCTGTCCTTTTTTTAGACGGATAGGACGGGGATAAGATTTCAGCGGAGAGGGGGAATACGATGCGGATCTTTCAAAATCGCCCATTGGCGTTAGCAGCCTGCGCATTTGCGCTCACGTCATATTTGTGCTTGGGCCTTCCCGCAGTTTCCAAGCTGATTCTGATGCTTCCTTTTTTTGTCCTTTCGATCGTTTTTCTGTTCAGATTGATCAAACAAAAGCATCTTTCTCTTCGCGGAACGCTGACCCTTCTCATCTCCATGGCTATCTGCATCTCGGCATTGCAATCTGCGGTTTGGTTTGATGCGGAGCGCCGATTTTATCGGAGTCGCAAGGGGGAGCAGGTGGCTGTGGAGGGCTATACCTTGAGTCGGGAGTACGGCACAAGCTATTATACCGAGCTATATGTGATTCTGGAGGAGCGCGACGGACGCGCGGTGCATGAAAAGGTGCTTCTGAAATGCGAATACGGCTCCTCTCTGCAGGCGGGAGATCGATTCCGCTTGACGGGCGAGGTGGCAACGGCCGAAAACTCCTATCTGATCTCCGACGGCGTGAAAGGTGCCTTGATCTGCCGCAATGCCGAGTCTTGCACCGTTTTTGGGGAGCGGGAGCATACGCTGCGGCTTGCTCTTTCGCGGCTTCAGCATCGGCTCTCCTCGCGTCTTTCCGGCGTGATCGGCGGAGAGGAGGGGGATCTTGCCTCGGCGCTTTTGCTTGGAGAAAGAAGCGGGCTGAATGCCGACACCACGCTATCCTTCCAACGGAGCGGCATCTCCCATCTGCTGGCCTTGAGCGGTCTTCACGTTTCCATTCTCATGGGGATTCTCGAGGGACTCCTGCGGCTGCTTCGCGTTACCAAAAAGGGAAGGATCGCCGTGGTTCTATCGGCTGCAACGTTTTATCTGTTGCTGACGGGTTGCGCGCTCTCCACCCTGCGATCGGTTTCCATGGTGTTTTTACTGTATCTCGGTGCCTGCCTGGGAGAAAGCTACGATCCCTTCACAGCGCTTTCAACGGCATTGATGGGCATTTTGCTTCTAACGCCGAACGCCGCTGCCGATGCGGGAATGTGGATGTCCTTTGCCGCTACGGCGGGGATCGTGGTTTTTGTGCCGGCCGTGAACGATTACTTTGAGCAGGAGCGATTTGATAACTGGCCATACCGCATAAAAAAGGCGGTGCGGGGATTGATCTCGTTGATCGCCGTTGGATGCTATGCGAATGCGGCTATTTTGTTGATCGTTGCACCTTTGTTTGGCAGAATCTCGCTTTTTTCGATTCCCATCACGCTTTTGCTCAGTCCGATCCTCACTCCCACGCTGGTGTTGTGTCTCCTTGTCTTGATGCTTCCGCAGGTCGATTTTCTCGGGCGCGGATGCGCGCTCCTTCTTCGGTTGATCATGAGCGTGGCCGATCGTGTGTCGGAGATCCCCAATGCGCTCGTGTTGACGAGCGGGGAGATCACGTCGTTTTCGATCATGCTTCTTGGCTGGGTCATTCTGATCTGTGCTGTGATTCGGCTTCGTCGCAGATGGCTTCTTCTTCCGCTTGCGCTTTCCTTCACAACTCTGTTTTTGGGCTACGTTGAGCCCTTAATGGGGGCGAAGGAATTAACGGTCACTTGTCTTTCACAAGCTCAAGCAGGAGCGTTGGTGTTCACCAAGGGAAATTGCGCCATGGCCGTGGATCTTTCAGACGGAGATCGCGACGTGATCGATGAAATCATCGACGTGCTGACGGAGCAGGGGTGCAGTGAACTGGAGGAGCTTGTGCTTCTGCGCTATGATTCCGCGCACGCATCGCTTCTGAATGCGGCTTCGGGCAAGCTGAAGCTTCGTGTTGTTCGTCTGCCTCCGCCGAAAAGTGTCGAGGAGGAGCAGATTGCCGCCCGTCTTGCGCAGGAGGCCGAGCTTCACGGAATGAGGCTCATCTTTGGCATGGAGGGCATCACCTTCTCCGAGATGGAGCTTTTGGGCTGGGATCGAGTGAGTTACCATGGGAATTCCACGCCCCTATGGCTATCCTTCCGAGTGAACGGGAAGATGATCACCTATCTGGATGAGGAGATGTTTTCCTCGAAGCAGGGAGATCTTGTTCTGAACTATGCGCAATCCTCCGAGCTGCTATTGCTGGGAAATCGATCGGGAGCGCTCGATGTGATCCCCTTGGAGAGCCTTCCGTTATCAATGAGGATCCTTGCGCTTTCCCACTTGGAGGATGCTCCCGAGAGGGTAGAGCCCTTGGTTGATAGCACGATCATTCCGATCTCATAATAAAAATGACCGCTTTCCGGGAACGGAGAGCGGTCATTTTGCATAGTCTGTATTGCGGAAGATAAGTTTATGGCGATGCGAGGTTAGACAATATGAAAAAGATCATTACGGTGCTGGGGGGCGATCGCCGCTCGGCCTTTGCTGCTGATTTTCTGCGAGGGAAGGGACATTCGGTGTTCACCCACGGCGTTGGGGTGGCCTTTACGGAGGCGTGGCGAGAGGATGTTGCGGGATCGGATTGCGTGTTGCTCCCGATCCCTGTTTCAGAGGACGGTGTTCGCATTCGATGCGACGTGGGCAGAGGGCTTCGCGCGGATAGTCTGGCAGAGGCTCTTCCTTCGGGCACATTGGTGCTGGGCGGCAGGCTTTCTCCCTTATGGAGGGAGATCCTTGCGAGGGGAGGCGCTATTCCCGTGGACTATGCCGACTCGGAATTTTTTCAGGCAAGGAACGCTGTGCCAACGGTTGAGGGAGCCTTGCTGCTTGCGCTGGAGGCAATGGAGAAAACGCTGTTTGGATCCTCTGCTTGTGTGCTTGGCTATGGCAGGATCGCCTCTCTCTTGTGCGAGCGGCTCTATGCTATGGGGGCTGAGGTTACCGTGGTCGCGAGAAGGGAGGAAGCGCTGGCGCACGCGGAGCAAAGGGGCTATCGCGTGTGTCGGACGGAGCTTACCTCTATGAAGAAGATTTGCGCCGATGTTGTGTTCAACACCGTGCCGCAGGTGATCGTTTGCGATGAGGTTCTGAAGGCATGGGGACGGGATTGCCTGCTGGTGGAGCTGGCCTCTGCACCGGGGGGCTTTGATCTTTCTGCCGTGCGCGAGCGCGGAATGAGGCGACTGCACGGCAATGCTCTTCCGGGGAGATTTTTCCCATGCTCGGCGGGAGAGATCCTTGCCAGAACGGCAGAGGAGCTGATCATGAAGCATTTTTCTATGGATAAGGAGGAGAACTGATGCTTGGATATGCTTTCTGCGGCTCCTTTTGCACACACGGAGCAGCTGTGCGTGAGCTTCGGAGGCTCAAGGAGCTGGGATATGATCTGTTGCCGATCATGAGCGACACCGTTTGGAGGACAGACACACGCTTTGGCTCAGCCGAACGCCTTCAACGCGACGTTGAGGAGATCTGCGGAAGAGAGATCGTTCACACCGTTGTGGAAGCAGAGCCCTTAGGCCCACAGATCCGATTGGATGCATTGATTATCAGTCCTTGCACGGGAAACACGCTGGCAAAGATGGCCAACGGGATCACCGACACAGCCGTTACGATGGCGGCCAAGGCACATTTACGAAGCGATCGACCATTGGTGATTTCACTGGCCTCCAATGATGCGCTGTCTGCAAATCTGAAAAATATTGCCACGCTGCTTTCCCGCAAGCACGTGTATTTTGTTCCCATGAATCAAGATGATCCGGAGAAAAAGCCGCATTCCTTGGTTGCCGATTTCACGAAGCTTCCGGAAACCCTTCATGCCGCCATGGAGGAGCGTCAATTTCGACGGTTGTTTCTCTGATCAGCCCCTTGGCTGAAAAAGCTCCCGAATCCATCCACGGTCCTCGCGATCCAGGCATTGAAGGCGCTGTAGCAAAAAAAGATAGAGCAGGGCAGAGAAAAGAAGGGCAATCACAAGAGACCACGTTGAAGATGAACCGTTTGGGAAAAGCAATGTGAGCAGGATGTTTGAAACGTGCGTGGACACCAGAATGGCGACCAAGGGAAAATAAATGCACTTGAGCAGACGCGGCCGTACGCTTCGCAGCTTCAACAAACGGTAAACGCTGAAAACGGTGTTGAAGATCTCAGAAACGTAAATTCCGGCCAGATAGCCCTGAATTCCGAAACGAGGGGTAAGCAGGATCACGAGAAGCACGGAAATTGCGGCATCGGCCACGTTGATTCGCATGGTCCAAACCTGCTCGTTGAGCCCCTTGAGCATGGCATCTGTGGCGGTGTCCAGATACATGATGGGGATCAGGGGTGCGAGAATACGGATGTAGCTGCCGGCTCCCGTGTTGGGATAAAGCCGCTCGCCCAATGGCTCGGAAAAGCAGATCATGATTCCTGCCGTGCCAATGGAAAAGAGAAGCGTCAGCCACCAAACGCGGCCGATCACGTAGTTGATCCGTTTCTCCTCGCCTCCCGCTCTGCATTCTGCCAGCAGAGGGATCAGAAGTCCGGAAAAGGAGGAGATGAGAGCGGAGGGAAAGAGGATCACGGGAAGTGCCATGCTGTGGATCATCCCGTAGGCCTCCAGCGATGCCCCGTGAGAGGCGCCGCTTTTGCGAAGCCCATCGGGGATGAGAACGTGCTGAAGCGTAACCAGCCCCGATCGGAGATAGGCCGCCACAGCCATGGGAGCGGCCACACGAACAAGCTCGCGCTTTTCGTGCCCCTCGCCGGAAACTGCCGGATAATTCCGATGGCGATCCCAAAGGAAGAGCAAAAGCTCGGGCAAAAAAGCCAGCGCTTCCGCCAACACACCACCCAGCACAAGCGCTCGCAGAAGCTGACGGGCCGTACCGTTGACGGTGATCGCCAGCAAGCGCATGGTCAAGCCGATGCGCAGGGCCTGCTCACCAACCTGCATCAGGGCGTTTTTGTAGCTTTTTCGCGTGGCGGTGAAATAGCCGTTGAACGCTGCGGAAACGGCGATGATGGGCAGAGTGAGGGCA
>JAZRCQ010000054.1:0-5837 GCA_045659845.1 Eubacteriales bacterium | reverse complement strand
GATGAGGACTATTATCTGAATTTTTGGGTATCCTCCGTTGGTCGGGCATTGCGCTACGCGTGCTTTTTTCTCACGGTGACGGTGCCTGCCGTTTATCTGGCGCTGATCACGCGGCATCAGCGACTTCTGCCAACCTTTCTGCTTCTCTCAGCCTCGCAGGCGCGGAGCGGCGTGCCGTTTTCCTCACTGACGGAATGCTTGGCGCTGATCCTGGTTTTGGAAATATTAAAGGAAACGGGAGCGCGGATGCCGCAGAATCTGGGGCACACGCTGAGCATCGTTGGGGGGCTTGTGGTGGGGCAGGCGGCGGTGGAGGCAAGGCTGGTGAGCGCCCCCATGCTGATCGTGGTGGCGATCGGCGGGATCGCAGGTCTGATGATCCCGAATCTGCGAGGAGTGGTGTTTTATTTGCGGATCGCTTTGGTGCTGTTGGCCGCCGCCATGGGGCTGCCCGGTGTGTTTTTCGGATTTTTCTTGCTGGTGGTTCGGATCTTGTCGCTCTCCTCCTTTGGCGTTTATGCCGCGGAATCCCTTCGGGATCCCACCGTGCAGGGACTGAAGGACACGGTGGTTCGCTTGCCGTGGAGCGTGATGCGGGAGCGTCCGCTGTTCAGCCGTGATCGGATTCGACAAAGAAGGAGCGGAAAATGAAGAAAATAGTGCTTTTACTGCTTTTCACGGTGCTTTTCACGGCTTGCTCGGATGGGAGGAGAGAGCCTGAGCAGATCGCGATCGCCTCCGCCGTTGGCTTCGATGCTGCGGAGGAGGGGCTTCTGCTTTCGGTGGAGCTTCCGGGCGCGGAGGGGGGCTCGTCGGTGATCAGTGAGGCGGACGGCAACGTTCACACCGCACTCCGACAGCTGGCAGAAGGAATGGAGCGGCGGCTTTTACTCAGCCATTGCGCTCTGATCGTGCTGGGAGATTCTCTTTCGGAGGAGCAGCTGGAGGCGGTGTTTTCCTTTATTGGCGCAGGGGAGGAGCTGCCGCTGGAGGCGATGGCGGTTTCCTCCTCCTCGGCGCATGACCTGCTTTCCGCGGGGGAATCCGCAAGAAAAACCGTTGGCTACACGCTTCGTGCGCATTTCGATCGCATTTGCCGCGCCACGGGATTTTACTCGGAATCGGCGGTGTATCAGCTGAGAGCCGACGAGCGAGCGGCGCGGGAGATCGTGCTGCCTGCCTTTGAGCGACAGGGAGAGAGCCTGCGATATGCGGGATTGCGGATCCTGCGCAGGGGGGCTTCCGCCGTGACGGTGGAGCCTGCGGAGACCACGGCGTTTGCGCTTCTTTCCGGCCGATGGATAGGACGGACGGATGGGCAAAACGGGTTATATCCCGACGTGGATCTGACGCGGCTTGAGCTGAGCGGAACTGTTTCCGAAAGCGGCGTGAGGCTCCTGCTTGACATGGAGGGCGCGGCACCTCCATCCGAGGAAACGGTGGAATCGATCCGCACGCTGTTTCTCCGATTGCGCGGAGAGGGCGACGTTCTGCGGATAGGGGAGCGGCTTAGCAAAACGCTGGGAGAGGAGCTCCTTTCTCAGCTCCCGATCGCCTCGCTTGAGGTGGCTTGCAGGGAGAGAGGGGGGAGAGGCAAGTGAAAAGAATGGCTTGTGCAGGGGGGATCTCCGCGTTGGCGGCGATGTTTACCGTTGGGAATTTGCTGTTGAGATACCCTTGGAGAGAGGCGGACGAGGGATTGTTTTCTGCCTTGCTTTTGTCGGTGACGGGGGCGATTGCCTCGGCAACTCTTATGACTTTATTTTTTGCCCGCATGTTCCGTCGGCTTTTTGGAGGTGGCCGTCGGCGCGTTCTGCCGTTGGTGCTTTTGACGGTGATCTTGAGCGCTTACGCGATCTCAACGGCGGCCGAGGCCTGCAACGATTGGCTGAGGCTTTGCATGGAGCTGATCCTGCCCGGGGAGCGGCGTTGGCCGATCGCTTTTTTTCTGATGCTTTGTGTTCTGGCCGCATCGCGGTTGTCGGGGCGGGGGCTTCGAGCGTTTGCCCTTCTCATCTCCGCCGTTGTGATTTCGCTTTCGGTCTTTCTCTTTTTCCTTGGCCTTTCTGTTTTTCAATTGGAGCGGCTTCCCGAGATCCGCTTTTCCATCGATGGGCTGTCGGCCTTGCCGTCGCTGCTGCTTGAGCTGGCCCTGCCCATGAGCGCGTTGGCCGCATGGTGTGCCGCAGAGCCGAATGGAGGCACTTGCCGCGGTGTGGCGATCGGTGCGCTGGTTGGCGGCGGTCTGCTGATCCTGAGCGTATCGCAGGCGTTGCTCACGCTTGGAGTCTCCTATGCCGCCGAGCTTCCGTATCCCTACACCTTTTCCGTTCGTATCCTTTCCGTAGGGCAGTATTTCTTCCGCATGGAGGGGGCGTTCTATCTTTGCTCCTTCCTCACCTGCGCCTTTCGCGCGGCAGTTTGCCTTTCTCTTGTCAAGCGGCTGGTGGATGCGACATTGCCGCGTTGGAGAAGTGCCGCATCGGCAGTCTCCGCGCTCCTTCTTCTGATCCTCTGCCTGCGATAAGACAAGCACCGCCTCCTCTTGCGAGAAGGCGGTGCTTGTTTTTTTGAAAATCAGAACTCGGCGAGATTGGCGCGAATGTAGCTTGCAAGAAGGCTTTCCAAAACGGGGAGGGCACGATAGCACTCGTTGAAGGAGGTGATGGCCTTTGCCGTGAGGTAGGAGGGGAAGGACTCCGGATGATCAACGTCCACGTTCTCGCGAAGAAGAAAGCCCTCGTAGAGCATCCGATGCTCCTCGGCGCCGATCTCGGCCAGCGCATCGGCAATGCATGGGGCGAAGCCACGGTTCACGTCCTCAAAAAATTCGGCCAAACCGTCGCCCAAAAGCATTTCGGCCTCAAATTCAGAGAGCATATAAACGGTTGCGGCGGAGTGGGGAAGAACCGTCACCCAATCGGCGGGAGAGCCGTCGCGCTCCTCACCAAGCTCCTCGTTCATTCGGCGCTCGGCGCGGTAAACGGCGGCGGAGAGCAGATCTGCATCGGAAAGCGCATCCAGCTCCGAATGCGACATAGCGGCGTAGCGCGCCTGCTCGCGGTCATAGTCCTCCATCACCCTTTGAATATAGCGCTTGGCGGAAAAAAGCTCCGCTAATTTTTTAATGAGTCCCATAATGCCTCCGATCCTTTTTTCTTCATTATATCATTTGCGGGATCGCTTGTCAAGAAAAAAAGCATCGGTTTCATGGCGGATCTCTTTTCGCATCAGAAAAAGAGCCGTGAGATTCACGGTGGTCAGGGCGGCCAGAGTGAAGTCGGAAAGACGCCAGAGCAGGGCGGGGGCCGCAATGCTTCCGATCGGGATCGCGGCGGCGTAGAGCAGGCGGAAGGCGCGGGATCCTTTTCGGAAGGGAAGGATCGCGTGAAGCGATTCGACACCGTAGGTGGCCCAGCAAAGCACGGTGGCATATCCGAAGGCGAACACGGCGATGCAGAAAAAGATCTCCGACCATGGCCCCAGCACGGAGGAATAGGCCTGCACCGTGCAAAGGATGGCGTTTGCTCCGAAGGAGGCGGGATCGTGAGGGGAAACAAGAATGACGAGCGCGGTGAGCGTGCATAGCACGATGGTGTCCACAAACACCTCCAGAATCCCCCAAACCCCCTGCGCGGCGGGAGCATCGGTGTCGGCGGCGGCGGGGGCTGTGGGGGCTGGGCCGCATCCGGCCTCGTTGGAAAGCAGGCCTCGCATGGTGCCGGTTCGCAGGGCAGAGGAGGTGAGAATGCCCCAAAGCCCGCCAACGGCGCTTTCGGGGCGCCATGCCGAGCGAAGGATCTCTCCGAATGCATAAGGAAGTGCTTCCCGTCGCAAAAGCAGGACGGCCGCCGAAAGGATCAGATATCCGCCGGACAGAATGGGGATCAGATATTCCGTGAGCGCGGAGACGCCCGAGATCCCCTTGCGAAGAAAGGGAAGGGTGAGAGCCAGCAGGAGAAGACCGCAGACCGCGGGAGCCACGCCGAGTACTCCCTCTGCCGCGGAGGCTACGGCGTGCACCTGAAGCATATTCCCGAGGGTGACAGCGTTGAAAAGCATCAGAAGTCCGAAGAAAAGCCCGAGAAGACGCCCTGCGCGTGGGAGACCGCGACGAGTTAACCCATCGCGGAGATAGAACACCGCGCCGCCGTGATGCCGCCCCAGGGAATCGGTTCTGCGGTGACGAACGGCCAGCACGATCTCGGCGTATTTCAGGATCATGGCGGCCAGCGCGGAAACCCACATCCAAAGGATCGCGCCCGCACCGCCGACCGCAATGGCATTCGCAACGCCAACGATATTGCCAACGCCAAGCGTGCCGGCCAAGGCCAGCGTCACCGATCGAAAGGGGGATTGAGTGCCGGAGGATTGTCGGCCAAGGGAGGCCAGCATCGCAATGGGGCGCCGAAGCGGCAGACCGCGCAGATAGAAGACAAAGAAAATTCCGCATAGGATCAGAAGCGGAGGCACCAGACCGCCCTGCAAAAGCCAACCGATCACCCTCATAAGTATCCTTTCCGACCTCTGCCGAGGTCTTTTTGTGCTATGATCTATCATATGAATCCATTGGCGGCGCTATGCATGGGGATTTTTAGCACCCGTTTTTGGTAAAATCAGGCGAAATTGTTAAAAGTGTGTGAATTATGAAAAAAAAGACTTGATTTTTCCGGAAATAGGGTTACAATATTAGCATAGATTAGCACTCTGAAGTTTCAAGTGCTAACGATTCCTCTCAAACGGGAAAGAACACAGGAGGTTTTGCATATGAATATCAAACCGTTGGCCGACAGAGTGGTTGTGAAGCTTGTGGAGGCTGAAGAGAAAACGAAAACGGGAATTTTCCTCACCGCATCGGCTCAGGAGAAGCCTCAGGTTGCAGAGGTGGTGGCAGTTGGCCCCGGCGCCTATGAGGACGGCAAGCTGATCCCCATGGAGGTGAAGGTTGGCGATAAGGTGATCACGAGCAAGTATTCGGGCACCGAGGTTAAGATGGATGGAAATGAGTACACCATCGTAAAGCAGAGCGACATTCTCGCCATTGTGGAATGATCGCTTGATTCAGAATCAGGAGGAACAGAATTATGGCAAAAGATATTCTCTACGGAATTGAGGCGCGCAACGCTTTGGTGCGCGGCATTGATAAGCTGGCAGACACCGTGAAGATCACCCTTGGCCCCAAGGGCAGAAACGTGGTGCTGGATAAGAAATACGGCTCTCCCCTTATCACCAACGACGGCGTGACCATCGCCAAGGAGATCGAGCTGGAGGACGAGGCAGAGAACATGGGCGCTCAGCTGGTGAAGGAGGTTGCCACCAAGACCAACGACGCGGCAGGCGACGGCACCACCACCGCCACCCTTTTGGCTCAGGCCTTTGTTCGCGAGGGAATGAAGAACGTTACTGCCGGCGCGAATCCCATGGTGCTTCGCAAGGGCATGAAGAAGGCAGTGGATGCCGCAGTGGCATCTCTGGTTTCCGCCTCCAAGAAGGTGAACGGATCTGCGGATATCGCAAGAGTCGGAACCATCTCCGCAGGCGACGAGGTGATCGGTCAGCTGATCGCCGACGCTATGGAAAAAGTGACCACCGACGGTGTCATCACCATTGAGGAATCCAAGTCTGCCGACACCTACTCCGAGGTCGTTGAGGGTATGCAGTTCGATCGCGGCTACCTCTCCCCCTATATGGCAACCGACATGGATAAGATGGAGGCTGTATTTGACGATGCACTGATCCTTGTTACCGACAAGAAGATCTCCAACATTCAGGACATTCTTCCTCTTCTCGAGCAGGTCGTCAAGACCGGTCGCAAGCTCCTCATCATCGCTGAAGAC
>JAZRCQ010000053.1:0-6551 GCA_045659845.1 Eubacteriales bacterium | reverse complement strand
AGCAGCAGAGCAACCAGCAGGCGGAGGGAGAGAGCGCGGCGCGTTGCGGTCTTTCGTCGGTGTATCATCGGGTTCAAACTCCTTGACTCAGATCTGTGTGGGGGTCTTCCAATCCACTTCCGTGTTGCCGCAACAGAACATCAGGAGCTTCTGCAGGGCCAGCTCATAGGAGAGCGTGAAGGGATTTTGCGCCTCGCGGCGGATGAATCTCGCAAAGTCGAGCATCATATTGTCGTAGCGACAGGCGGGATCAAAGGGAGGAAGCTCCACCTCCTGCCGACGGTCGGCAAAGGTGGCCGCCTCGGCCGCAGGGATGAAATAAGCGTGGGTGGGAGCCTCCAGCGGCTCGATCTCATAGGTTCCGCGGCTTCCGCACACCACCAGCTGGCGGCGGCCGTAGCCGTTGACCTCCGCTGAGGTGGCCTCAACGGTGGAGATGCCGTTCGGATACTCAAACACGGCCATGGAAACGTCGGTGGAATCAACTCCATCGAAGCCCGTGGATTTCAGAAACGGGTGGATCGCCTGCGGCATACCCTGCAGGCGATAAACCAGATCGATCATATGGCAGCCGAGAAAGAACTGGATGCCTCCCTTGAAGGAGGAGAGCCATTGCCGCTTGGCGGTGGGGTGCCCCGTGTTCATCACTGCGGTCACCTGATAGATCTCTCCCAGCTCTCCGGCCTCAATGCGGCGGATACAATCGAGAATGGCATGGTTATAGCGATACATATAGGCCATTTGGAAGGCCAGATCCTTTTCCTTCACGGTGCGGAGCAGGCGCTCCAGCGAGGCCACGTCGTCTCCGGCAGGCTTATCCACGTGGAGATGGACGCCGCGGTCGGCCCAGAACTGTGCCTCGTGGACCAGATCGCATTCAAAGCCCTCCACCAGCACGGCCTCCACACCGAGATCGAGCAAGCCTTGACGGTCGGTGAAGGGGAGCCCCTCATAGGGAGGAAGCTTGGAGAGCTCGGCGGCGCGTTCGGGGCTTTCCGCCACGATGCCCACCACCTCAAACAGCTCGGGGAATTTTTTCACGCAGGCCAGCTTGGCTGAGCTGTGATCGTGCAGAGTGCCAACGTGGCCCAATCGGATCGGTCTCATTCTGCCAGGCGCCTCCAGTCGAATGCCACGCCGATGGGGAAGCGAGGATCGTTTGCGAGACGGTCAAACACCTCAAAGCATTCTGCGGGAGAATGGATCTCGGTGATCAGAGGCTTGAGATCCATTCTGCCGTAGGAGATCAGGCGAAGCATTGCCTGAATATCGTCGGCGGCAGTCCAGTTGCCGGGATAGGATTCCACGCGGGGGCGTGCAAAGTTATGCGCGCCGATCAGGGAGATGCCGGGATAATGCACGTCGTGATAAAGATCGTAGGTGTCGGGGGTGCGGGTGCAGCCCAGCAGAGTCACGCGAGCCATGGGGGCACAGCAATGGAGCGACTGCTTGAGAGCCTTGGAATTTCCGGAGGCCTCCACCACCACGTTCACGCCAACGCCGCCGGTGAGCTCCTTCACCTTTTCCGCGAAGCCCTCCTCGGTGGGATCCAGCGCGTGGTCGGCGCCATACTGCATGGCCAGCGCGCGGCGCTCGGGATTGGGGTCCACGGCGATCACGGGAACGGCGCCTGCGATCTGCGCCAGCTTCACGCCGATCAGACCGAGGATGCCGAGACCAACCACCATGGCGCTCTCGCCATACTCAATGCGAGCCTTGCGAACGCCCTCGGCGGGGAAGCCGGCGATCACCATCAGCGCGGCGTCCAGATCGGTTACGTTGTCCTGCAGGATGGGGAAGAGATTGGATTCGGGAAGAACGTTATAGGCGCTGTGCTTGCCGAAATAGATCACCACGCGGTCGCCAACCTTCACGCGACTGACCTGGCTGCCGATCTCCTCCACCACGCCCACGCCGCAATAGCCGAGCTTTCTGGGGAACCGATCGTTGCAATCCTCGATCTTGCCGCTGATGTTGATCTCGCCGATCAGATTGGCTCTTTCGGTGCCTGCGCTGATCACGGTGTAAACGGTGCGAACTCTTGCCTGATTGGGAGCGAGCGTATCGGCAATGGGAGCATCCAGAAGCTCTGCCACGCCGGGCTTTGTGAAGATGATTTGCTTGTTTTTCATGAGTCTGATCCTTTCTCCGCTCGGCGAATTATCTGAAGTACTGATAGATATAGTTCAAAACGGCATCGTTATAGGCGGTTCTCACCGTGCCCCAGGTGGAGGTGGGAGTTGCATAGAATCCCTGCTCGGCCATGTTCTTGACGGTGGTGGGGGTGAGGCCGATGAGATCCTCGATGGTGCCGTACACCTCGTTGGGGGAGACGCGGAGCTTTTCGCGGATCAGATCCAGCATTTCCACGTTTGCTTCACCAACGGTGTTGTTGCGGAGCTTCAGGCTTTCGTCGTAGTAGGAGGGAACCACGCGGGTCTGTCCGTAGTAGCCCATAAATTCAGCAACCTGTGCGGACATTGCGGGATCCTTGATGGTGGTGGGGAAGAAGAGTGCGTTGTAGGCGGTGATGTTGGTGGAAACGTAGTCGGTCTGCTGCGTGTCGTATTTCGGCAGAGGCAGAACGGCGAAATGGCTGGTCATATTGTTGGAGGTGAAGTCCTGAGCCATGTAAACAAAGAAGCTGTTGAAGAGGCAACGGTCATTTACAAAGGCTTCGATGGCAGTTTGCGTTTCTGCCTGCGTGAAGTGCTTGGTGGAGCCCTCCTCGTAGATCTCCTTGATGTCGTCCATGAAATTGAGGATGCGATCGTCGAGAGCCTCTCGAACGGCGAAGGTGCCGTCGTCCTGACGCTCAATGAGGCTCAGCTCGCAGCTGCTCCACATCACGCGAACGCTGGTCTGCACGTTGGCCCAGCCGAAGGTGTCGAGATTGGGATTGATGGCGGCATCGTCGGAAACCTTGGCGTTCACCTTGTTGAGCAGAGTGAAGAAGGTTTCCATCGTCCAGCTGCCGTCCTTCACCAGCTGATAGAAGTCGCCGCCGTCGTCAAGCACGTTGAAGCGATCGGCCACGGTCAGGTTTGCAAACACACAGCCGAGGTAGGCATAGGTGCTGAGGCAGGCGTCGCCCGTGAGGAAGATCAGGCGATCGTTGATGGAAACCATTTCCTCCATTTCCTGCACCCACCATTCATGCTCGGTGTCCACGTTTTCCATCTTCAATACGTTCTGATAGATGCTCACGTGGCCGCCCATGATACCGGTGTTCAGGCCCATCACCACCATATCGTATTCCGAGGAGCCGCCGCTCACCAGATTATAGATCTTGGTGGGCATGCCGCTATTCCAGTTGCCGGGCTCGCGGTGATAGTTGATGGTGATGCCGAGATAATCCTCGCAGGCGTGGTTTCTGGCAAGGATCTGCTTGCTCACCACGTCGCTCACGGTTTCCTCGGCGTAGAAGTCCATCGCCATGTTGAAGGCGCCCTCGGAGTTGTTGAGCAGCACGTTGAAATCAGCGTCGTAGTTTTGCTCCTCGAAGCCGAGGATGTCGGAAAGCTCCTTCCGCTCGGGCAGGGTGGCCTCTTCCGTTTTCTGGGGGTCAACCTTGCCGTCCTTGCATCCCGTGAAAGCGGAGAGTGCGAGCAAGAGCGCGAGCAGGATCAAAAGTGTTCTTTTCATATTCATGCTTCCTTTCTGAATGTTGCGGAGATATGATCTCCGAGCTTGTCATTATTATAACTTTTTTCCCGAAAAATAAAAACGGGGTATTCTGTTCAGAAAGGAAACTATTCTGCTGAATCCGAGAAATCGAAAAAGCACAAATATTATACCACAAAGGAAGAAACTTGTCAAGCCCTCGAAAAGGAAGACCCCTCCTGCCTCGGATGCCTGCAGAAAAAAGCGGGCGGCGGGAGGGGGGGCTTTCAGCTCATCTTGCGGAAATGGGAGGGGAGAACTCCCGTGATCTTGCGGAAGGTTTTGCGAAAATAGTATTCGGAATGGAAATTCAGCTGCTCGGCGATCTGCTGGATGGAGAGATCGGAATTGGAGAGCATGGCCATGGCGTTGTGCACGCGGAGATGGTTGAGATAGGAGATGGGAGTGATATCGAGATAGTCCTTGAAGATATGATAGAGCCGAGACTCGCTGAGATAGCAGGCGGCGGCGATCTCCTGAACGGAGGAGATGGTGGCGTAATGCTCCTCAATGTAGGCAATGGCCTCCTGCAGGGGCGCGGGGGGCATCCGGCTCGGATTGGTCTCCATCAGCGGCAGGACCTTGGCAACCAGCCGATAGAAAAGGGAATAGGCCTTCAGATGCTCTGCCGTGCCGCCCTTGGAGAGCCGATAGATCTCTTCAAAGAGCTGATGAAATTCCCCGTCGCCTCCGCAATCGATCCGCTGGGGGTGCATACCGCGCCAGGGATTGAGGCTTTTCTTCTGCATATTGAAGTGCAGATTATAGAAGCGGATGATGGGATTTCCGTCCCAATGGGAGATATAGCGGATCCCTTCGGGGATGAAGATGAGATCGCCCGCGCGTGCCGTGAAATGCTCGGAGAGCATGGAAAACTGGACAGAGCCGTCCAGGATCAGACCGAAGCTGTTGTGGATCTTTCGGTTGCGCGTTTCAAAATGATGGTCGATATCGTATTCCACCAGCTGGGCGGAGAGGGAGGCGATGGCCAGATCCTCCTTCAGCTTGATTCTTTCTTCCATAAAGAGCTCCTTTGGTGCGGTGTGCGATGGCTTCAATTAAGTATAGTCGGTTTTTTGCGAAAAGTCAAGAGCTTTTGTGCAATTTTTACACCGGAATTTGATAAAAAGAGCGGTATTTATTGAAAAAAGCAAGGATTGACGGCAGAATAGTTGCTATATTGAGCAGGAACACGGGTGGCGAAACGGGGCAGGATTCGGTATAATGATAGCAAGATGGCGAGGTGTTTTCAAGCTCGCCTTAAAGAAAGGAGAAAAAATATGAATCTCAATTTCAAAAAGCTCGTTTCCATGCTGCTCGCAGCCGTGATGGTGCTTGCCGTGAGCGTGGTTGGTGTTTCCGCCGAGACGCCCAAGTATGAGCAGAACAAGAACTGGGGCGACAGCGACGGCGACGGCGTTTTCGAGGTTGCAACCCCCGAGGATCTGCTGGCTATGGCCGCTAAGCGCGTGACCAACGGTCAGTATGCCGGCAAGGTGATCAAGCTGACCGCCGACATCGACCTGAACCCCGGTTGGGATGCCGCCAGCGGCACCGTTCCCACCAACGTGTGGGCCACCATGTTCCGCTTCGACGGAACGCTGGACGGCCAGGGCCACACCATAAAGAGGCCCTACAGCACCGGCGATGCCAACGGAAACACCGCCACCTTTATCACCAATCTGGTGGCCGGAAGCATCAAGAATCTCCGCGTGGAGAACTCTGTGTTCAAGGCAGCCAAGAACAACGCAGCTCTCGTTGCCTGCGTGAAGAACGATTCCACCATGGAAAACGTTTACGTGGATGCCATCGTTGAGGCCGGCGGTGTGGCCGCAGGCGGTCTCATCAGCTGGCACTACACCTCTGCTTCCGCCTCCGAGAACCCCAAGTCCCTCCTGAAGGGCTGTGTGTTCGCAGGTAGTGTGAGCGCCAAGTACGTAGCCGGCGGTCTGATCGGCGTGGTTGGCTCCTATCCCGAATCCGGCGCATTCAGCGTTTCCAAGATCTATGAGACCACTCTGATCGATTGCGCAAACTACGGTAGCGTTTCCGTTGGCTCCGAGGGTATCTTTGCAGGCGGTCTGGTTGGTCTGGTTCCCGGCAAGGCAACCTTCACCCGTTGCTACAATGCAGGCACCGTTGCCGTTGCCTCCGGCACGAAGGCAGCACTTTGCAACGTGTTCCAGACTGCTGTTTCCCCCGTTGACATTGCGGATTGCTATGCTCTGGCCGCAAGCGGCCTCGACGTGTTCACGAAGAACGACGCGGCAACCTCCGTTGCCCTGAAGTATGAGGGTGCCGATGCCACCGCCGCTCAAACGGCAACCGCTGCCGAGCTGGTGGAAAAGACGGCCTTCAAGGGCGAGAAGGGCTGGTCGATCGTTTCCGAGCGCGCTCTGCCCGCAGGCGTGGCCGATATGCTTCGCACCCACACCTACGAGGCCGTTGTGACTCCCCCCACCTGCCAGGAAAAGGGCTACACCACCTACACCTGCAAGGATGCAGGCTGTGGCGCCACCTATGTGTCTGACTACACCGACGTTGTGGCACACACCGAGAGCGACGAGTGGATCGTTGATAAGGAGCCTACCGTTGAATCGGCAGGCAGCCGCCATAAGGAATGCACCGTTTGCGGCAAGACTGTGAAGACCGAGGTGCTCAAGAAGCTGACGGCAGAGGCCACCGAGGCCCCCACCGCCGAGGAGACCACTCCTCCCGCCACCACCACTACCGCACCCGCGGTTGAGGAGGAAAAGGGCGGATGCGGCTCTTCCGTGACCGCAGGTCTGCTGGGAATGACCTTCCTGCTGGCAGGCGCGGCGCTTTCCTTGAGAAAGAAGGAAAACTGATCCCTGCCGATCGGCAAGGATTGCAACGAAAGGCTGCCC
>JAZRCQ010000052.1:0-5361 GCA_045659845.1 Eubacteriales bacterium | reverse complement strand
GTCGATCAGATGGCAGCCGAGGAAATAGGTCATGCCGCCGGGATAGTTTGCCAGCCAATCCCGCTTTTCGGGCTTGTGGAAGCAGTTCATACTGATCTCGATGCTATGCACCACACCCAGCTTGCCGGCTTTGATATCCTGCTCCAGCTGCAGGATGGTGGGGTTATAGCGGAAGACATAGCCGAGATGGAACACCTTGCCGTTTTTCTCCATCAGGCGCACCATGCGCGCATAGGCGGCATGATCCACCGATCCGGGCTTATCCATCTGAATGTGAAGACCGCGCTCGGCGGCCATCATGGCATACTTGGTGAGGCGGCAGTCCTCCGCCTCCACAACGGCGGCATCCAGCCCCTCGATGGCCAGCGCCTCCTCGGGAGTCATCACGGGAACGCCCTGCAGATGCTTTTCGTATTTGGAGAGAAACTTCCGCTCGTCCTCGGGTACGCCCAGTGCCATCACCTCAAACACGTCGGGATTGAGGAGCAGGGTGTGGAAGGTGCTGAAGCCGTGATCGTGGCCGATGCCGATCTGAACAACCTTAATTTTTTTCATTCCAATGCCTCCGTTTCACTCCAATCGAATTGAACCACAGGGAAGCTGGGCTCATCCGCCAGCCGAGCAAAGACCTCCTTGGCCTCCTCGGGGCGATGCACCTCCTCCACGAGACGGGCGAGATCCAGCCTGCCATGCTTCACAAGATCCAGCAGCGCGTGAGCATCGTCGCGCTCGGTCCACCAGCCCTCGGAGGAATCCATGGGCGGGCGGGCATTGGTGTGGGCGCCAACCAGCGTCACGCCGGGGCCGTGCACCTTGCGGTAGTAGTCGATGGAGAAATTCGAGTCGCGGGTGCAGCCCAGAAGAGCCACTCTGCCGTGGCGTGCCATGCAGTCCAGAGCCATGTCCAGTCCCTGTCCCTTTCCGGTGACCTCGATGGCCACGTTCACGCCCTTGCCGCCTCGGGTGAGCGCCTTCACCTGCTGTGCAAAATCGGGAGCGAAGGGATCAACGGCGTAGTCGGCGCCCAGCTCCAATGCCAGAGCGCGCTTGCTTGCCACGGGATCGCAGGCGATCACAGGAACGGCACCTGCCGCCCGCAGAAGCTGAACGGCAATGAGACCAAGCACACCGAGCCCCATCACGATGGCCGATTCGCCGATCTGCGTGTGGCATTTGCGGATGGCCGCCATCGGGAAGGTGGCGATATGCACCAAGGCACCGGCATCAAAGCCAATGCTATCATCCAAACGGTAAACTCTTCTTTCCTTGAGGATGTTGTGCTGAGATCTCTTTGTCCAGGAGCAGGCCACGCGGTCGCCAACGGCAACGGTGGTCACGCCCTCACCAACAGCCTCCACCACGCCTGACAGACTATAGCCCGTCTGGCGGGGGAATTTCACCTCGGCGACGTGGGCGGAATTCACGTTTGCGTCGCCCAGAAGGTTGGCTCTTTCCGTGCCTGCGCTGATGGTGTCGCGCACGGTGCGCACCAGCACCTCGTCTCTTCCAACGGGGGGCAATTCACGCTCCACCATCTCCACCGTGCGGGGAGCGGGGAACAGCAGCTGCTTCGTTTTCATGGATGCATCTCCTTTGCTTCGGTTTGTTTTTATTTTATTTTACCATATTGACAGGCTTTTTTCAATATGCTATACTATAATAAACCAACACGATTCTCCAAAAAAACGCTGAAAAAAGGAGATTTTTGCAATGAATTCATCACGGTTCTGCAAATCCTTCCGATTCTACCACGTCACCCACAGAAGGGTGAGCCGCACCGATAATTCCCGCGGCATCACCGATCATTTCCTTGCCCGTCTTCTTTGCGGCGAGGGAAGGATCGAAACGGCCGACGGCGAGACGTTGCATCTGCGGGCGGGCGACGTGTTTTATCTGCCGCGCGGCCTGCGCTATTGCTCGATTTGGACGCCCGGCGAGGGCGGCACGGTGGAATGGGATGCGGCTCGCTTCTCGGAGTTCCCCGCAGAGGAGGAGGGAAGCTTTTCCCTCCAATGCATCAAGCCCTCCCCGAGAGCTCTCGGCTATCTGCAGGCTGTGGAATATTCGGATAAGGCGCCGGGGCTCACCTCCGTGGGGCTCTTCCTTGCCGCTCTCGGGCAGCTGCTTCCCGACATGAAGAAGGGAAGCGCGGATCCGCGTGCGCGGCTCTGGAAACGTGCGCAGACCTATCTGGAAGAGCATCCGAGGCTTCGCGTGCCCGAGCTTGCCCGCCATTGCGGCATGAGCGAATCGGGGCTCTATGCCTTTTTCCGAAGCTACGCCGCCACCACCCCCGTCAACGAAAAGAATCGCATCCTTGCCGGCCGCGCGCTCTTCCTGCTCCGCACCACCGACGAGCCCTCCGAGGCGATCGCAGGCTCCCTCGGTCTCCAATCGGCGGCCTATCTCAATAAGCTCCTCCGCAGGCACACGGGCAAGAGCATTGCCGAGCATCGCCGAGATCGGGAGCATCGGCTCTGAGCGGCGGGCTTTGCGGCCGTTCGCGCCTCAATTTTTCAATATCCCTTGACAGTCCTCTTTTTTTGTGATATACTTAAAGGTGATGATTTTATATCCACAATGTCAAACCGAAAGGATCTGTTTGCTATGAAATGGACGTCTCTCAACGACCTCCGCGAGAAATATCTCGCCTTCTTTGAATCCAAGGGGCATATTCGTCTCCCCTCCTTCCCGTTGGTTCCCATCAACGATAAGTCGCTTCTGCTCATCAATTCGGGCATGGCGCCCATGAAGAAGTTCTTCACGGGCGAGGAGATCCCGCCCCGCAACCGCGTGACCACCTGCCAGAAGTGCATCCGCACGCCCGATCTGGAGCGCGTGGGCCACACCGCGCGCCACGGCACCTTCTTCGAGATGCTGGGCAACTTCTCCTTCGGCGACTACTTCAAGGAGGAGGCCATCGCTTGGTCTTGGGAGTTTCTCACCGAAACGCTGGAGATCCCTGCCAACCTGCTCTGGCCCTCCATCTATGAAAAGGACGACGAGGCGCACGAGATCTGGGTGAACAAGATCGGCGTGGATCCCGCCCATGTGGTTCGCATGGGTAAGGCCGACAACTTCTGGGAGCATGGCACCGGCCCCTGCGGCCCCTGCTCCGAGATCTATTTCGACCGCGGCGAGAAATACGGCTGCGGCTCTCCCGATTGCAAGCCCGGCTGCGAGTGCGATCGCTATATGGAGATCTGGAACAACGTGTTCACTCAGTTCAACAATATGGGTGACGGCACCTACGAGGAGCTGGCACAGAAGAATATCGACACGGGCATGGGCCTGGAGCGTCTCGCCTGCGTGATGCAGGGCGTGGACAATATGTTTGAGGTGGACACCATCCGCCGCGTGCTGGATTCGGTTTGCGCCATCGCCGGAAAGACCTACGGCGAGGATGCGAGCCCCGATATCTCCATCCGCGTGGTGACCGACCACATCCGCTCCGCCACCTTCATGATCTCCGACGGCGTGATCCCCTCCAACGAGGGCAGAGGCTACGTGCTTCGCCGCATCCTCCGCCGCGCCTGCCGCCACGGCAAGCTGCTGGGCATCAACCGTTCCTTCCTGCCCGAGCTCTGCGAGATCGCCATCGGCGAATCCTGCGGCGCTTATCCCGAGCTTTCCACCAAGAAGGACTATATCCTGAAGGTGATCTCCATGGAGGAGGAGCGCTTCGATGCCACCATCGATGCAGGCCTTTCCATTCTTTCCAATCTGGTTCGCCGTGCCCTGCAGGACGGCGTGAAGACCATTTCGGGCGAAGAGGTGTTCAAGCTCTACGACACCTTCGGCTTCCCCATCGATCTCACCCGTGAGATCCTGGAGGAGAAGAACCTTGATATTGATGAGGAGTCCTTCAAGAAGCTGATGCAGGATCAGAAGGAGCGCGCAAGAAATGCACGCGCCAATATCTCCGGCTGGAGCGAAAGCTCCAAGTCTCTCCTCTCGTCCCTTCCCAAGACCGAGTTCACGGGCTATTGCGAGACCACCACCGAGGCAAAGGTGATCGCTATCCTCGTGGATGATGAGTCGGTGGAGGCTGTGAACGAGGGCAGCTTCACGCTGGTTCTGGACAAGACTCCCTTCTACGGCGAGGGAGGCGGACAGGTTGGCGACACGGGAACCATCTATGATTCCGATTCCATGATCGCCGTGACCGACACCAAGAAGACCGACGGCGTTTATCTCCATCTCTGCACCGCCGTGAACGGCGACGTGAAGGTTGGCGACACGGTTCGCGCCGAGGTGGATCAGACTCGCCGCTCCGCTATTATGAGAAACCACTCTGCTGCGCATCTGCTGCAGGCCGCCCTCCGTCAGATCCTGGGCAGCCACGTGGAGCAGGCAGGATCCTACGTGGACGATCAGCACGTCCGCTTCGACTTCACCCACTATGCCGCGCTCACCGCAGAGGAGCTTTCCAAGGTTGAGGCCTTGGTGAATGCACATATTCTGCTGGGCGAGGAGGCCGTGACGCTGGAGACCGATATTGAGACCGCCAAGCGCGAGGGTGCTATGGCTCTCTTCGGCGAAAAGTACGGCAACGTGGTGCGCATGGTGAAGATGGGCAGCTTCTCCGCCGAGCTTTGCGGCGGTACCCACGTGGATAACACCGCCAAGGTGGGCCTCTTCAAGATCACCTCCGAATCCTCGGTTTCCGCAGGCGTTCGCCGCATTGAGGGTATCACGGGCTTGGGCATCATGCGCCACATCGTGGAGAACGAAGCGCTTCTCGCCGATGCGGCAAAGGCTCTGAAGGTGCAGAAGGCCGCCGATCTGGCCGCTAAGGCACTGCAGATGAATGCCGAGATCGCCGCTCTGAAGAAGGAGATCGAATCGCTCAATTCCAAGATGGCCGCCTCCAAGCTGGACGACATCATGGCCTCTGCCAAGACCGTTGGCGCCGTTCGCCTCGTAACCGTTGATCTGGGCGACACCGCCACCGATGCCGCCAGAAGTCTGGCCGATGAGCTGAAGGGCCGCTATGACGACGTGGTTGCCGTTTTGGCCATCAAGCGCGAGGGTGCTTTGCAGTTCCTCACCGTGGCAGGCAAGGCCGCCGTGGCCGCAGGCGCACATGCAGGCAAGCTGGTGGGTGCCGTTGCCGCCGTGACGGGCGGTAAGGGCGGCGGACGTCCCGACAATGCCATGGCAGGCGGTAAGGATGCCTCTCTTCTGGCCGATGCACTTGCCTCCGCAGAGCAAGCTCTGCTTGGACAGCTGAAATAATAAACAAAAAAGAATCCCCCGACGGGTTTTGCTCGATCGCTCCCTTGAGAGCGTTTGGCAGAACCCGGCGGGGTTTTATTGTGAAACGAAAACCACCAGCAGCGCTGGTGGTTCCAAAAAGCT
>JAZRCQ010000051.1:0-13121 GCA_045659845.1 Eubacteriales bacterium | reverse complement strand
CCTTCTCGTTTTCGGGGAGACGGTAGGGCTCGTTGCCGATCAGTCTTGCCTGCTCCGCGGCCTGTGCCAGCTTTTTCATCGCCTCCTCCTCGGTGGTGGAGGCGTATACACGAAAGCTTGCATGTCCTCTTTTTCCATCGTGATCCACATAGACCGTGACGTTCACCGAATCGGTGTCGGTGCTTCTCACCGTTTCCAGACGATCATGCACGAAGAACAGCTCATAGGACTCGGTCTTCGTGCCGTTGATCTGATAATCGTTAATGGCGGTGCATTCCTGCAACAGCCTTTCAATTGCACAACTCATGCCAGCTTCACCTTCACTTTCAGATGAGGGCCGCCGTCCGAAACGCGAACCCATTCCTTATATCCCTTGCCACAGCCTCCGCTTCCGATCACACGGAATTCATCCGACACCATGGAGATCGATTTGAGCAGCTCGGGAACCGATCCGCTCATCACAACGGGGGCTACGTAGTTTTCAGTCAATTTTCCGTCCACGATCTCAATGCCGTATTCCGCCGTGCATTGGATCTGCCAGTTTTTGGGATCCTCCATGCCGTTGTTGGTCTGGAACAGCATATATCCGTGCTTCACCGAGGCGATCATATCCTCCAGCTTATCGGATCCCGACTCGAAGAAGGTGTTCGTCATACGGGAATATGCCTTTCTCTTATAGGACTCTCTGCGGCCGTTGCCCGTTGGCTCCGTGCCCAGCTCGGCCGCCGAAACCATATCCGAAATACCGGAAACAAGAATGCCGTTTTTGATGATCTGCGTATCGTGCGCGAGAACACCGTCATCGTCAAAGAAATAGGATGCGGTGGAGAGCGCGGCAGCTGCGCCATCCCTCATATTGCAGATGGGAGAGGCTACGTATTTTCCGACGTAGTCCTTGGCCAGCGCGCGATCCTTCACGAATTGATCCATCTCCACGCCGTGCCCGAAGGCCTCGTGGGCGATCAGACCGCTGATGGAGGGATCGGTGATCACGTCGTAAACACCGGGAACGATGGGCTTGGCGGTTGCCAGCTTGCCAACGAGCGTCACCAGTTTATCCAGCTCTTCGGGAAGGGCCGCCATGGCCTCCTTCCACGTGGAGCCGTAGGAGCCGCCGTAGGTCTGCACCATCTTTTCGCCGTCCCGCAGAATGGGAAGCACCATCATATTCACCCAGGAATACACCTGATCCAATTCTCTGTTCTTGGAAATGAACAGCTTGGAAACCGTGAAGGAGGAGGCCCCCACCATGCAATTCACAAGGCGAGACTCCTTTTCCAGTGCCCGATCTCTCATGGTGCGGATGAAATCAAGGATCTCTCCGTCCGAAACGCGATCATCGTCGCTCTCACGGGCAAAGGACTCCTTCATAACGGGGTCCGCAGGCACGGGAACCTTCACCGGTGTTGCGCCCGCAGGCATCTGCAGAGCCGCGCAGATCCGCTCCGCCAAAGCATCCGCATCGCCGCCAACGTCGTCCAGCGAGTATTCCAGAAACGCACTGCCATTGTGCAGCTTCACCACGAAGCCGCATTCGGAAAGAGAGCCCTCTCCGATATTGGAGGCGTTTCGATCCACGTTAAGCGCTCTCGAACGAACGTCGCTGCCGAGAATGCTGACGTAATCGTATTTCGAGGACAATGCCTGCACCAATTTGCGGCAATCCTCGCGCTTGGAATTGAGAAATTCCGAAAAAATCATTGTTGCTTTACCTAATCCTTTCTTCGGGAACGGCCCTGCCGGGCTTATTCCGCGAATTCTGCATCCTCGCCGTCCTCTTCCTCGTCCTCGGGATGCTTCAGCTGCGATTGCAGCATCATGTCCTTCACCTTCATCAGGCGCGTGATATTTCCGCGCTCGTTTTCCTCCAGCCGCATCCGGATGGTGCGAACGGTTTCCAGATACCGCGGCATCAGAATATGCTCCAGCGCATTCACGCGGCGACGCGTGCGCTCGATCTCCTCTGCCAGCAGCTGTGCCGTTTTTTCCAGCTCCGCCATGCGAACCATATCCTCTGCCACCGCGCTCAGAGCCTCCAATGCGGAATCCAGCTCTCCCGACGTGAAGGCAAGACCATAGTTGCAGGCCTGCGCGCCGGAGGCACGCATCCGCATTTCAAATTTGGGAACGTTCACGCTCATCACGTTTCTCTGCTCCACCAGCAGCTCCCCCTCCTTGCCCGGGCAGATCAATGCCGCCTCCAGCATTTTGGGATTCATGACCGCGCTTGCAACCGTTAAGCCGCCGTAGGCCTGCGCCAGCGACGCCTCCACCCGTTCTCGCAGCTGCTTATTTTCTTTCACCACGTCCAGAAATCTGCGCATCAGCTCGTCTCGCTTGTCCTTGAGCAGCTTATGCCCTCTCTGCGCCGTGCGATAACGGCTCTGATAGCGCTTCATTTCCATACGCGTGGGGTTCACGTGAATCTCAGCCATGCAAAACCTCCTGCATCGCGATCAGCTCAATGCTCAGCATCGATCCAATATTTCTCCAGCAGGGCGGGATCGATCCGCTTCATCTCACTTCTGGGCAGGATCGAAAGAAGCCGCCAGCCGAGATCCAGCGTTTCCTCAATGGATCGGTTTTCATAGAAGCCCTGATTCACGTATTCCGATTCAAAGGCGTCTGCAAATTTTGCATACAACCGATCCACGGGAGAAAGCGCCGCCTCTCCCAGCACCACCATCAATTCTCTCGCCTCCTTGCCTCTGGCATAGGCGGCAAACAACTGATTCATGGTGTTGGCATGGTCCTCTCTGGTCTTTCCCTTGCCGATTCCTTTGTCCTTCAGACGGGAAAGCGGCGGCAAAACGTCCACGGGAGGCAAGCATCCCTTGCGATAAAGCTCACGGGAGAGGATCACCTGTCCCTCGGTGATATAGCCCGTGAGGTCGGGGATCGGATGGGTTTTATCGTCCTCGGGCATGGAAAGGATGGGGATCATGGTGATCGATCCCTCCGAGCCCATTTTGCGCCCTGCACGCTCATAAAGCGTGGCAAGGTCGGTGTAGAGATATCCCGGATAGCCACGGCGGCCGGGAACCTCCTTGCGTGCCGCCGAAACCTCGCGAAGTGCCTCGGCATAGTTGGTGATATCCGTCATGATCACCAGCACGTGCATATCACATTCAAAGGCCAGATACTCTGCCGCCGTGAGCGCCATGCGAGGCGTGTTGATTCGCTCGATGGCCGCATCGGAGGCCAGATTGATGAACAGCACCGTGCGATCCAGCGCTCCCGTTTTGCGGAAGTCCGAAATGAAGAAGTCGGCCTCCTCGAAGGTGATACCGATGGCTGCAAACACCACGGCAAATTTCTCATCCTTTCCCAGCACCTTCGCCTGCCGCGCGATCTGCGCCGCCAGATTGGCATGGGGCAATCCCGAGCCCGAAAAAATCGGCAGCTTCTGTCCGCGCACCAGCGTGTTGAGCCCGTCGATACTGGAAATACCCGTTTGGATAAACTCCGAGGGATAATAGCGCGCCGCGGGATTGATGGGCGTTCCGTTGATATTCATATTTTTCTCGGGGATCAGGCGCGCACCGTCGTCTATCGGCTCGCCCATGCCGTTGAACACCCGTCCCAGCATATGCCGAGAAACGGGAAGCTCCACGCCATGACCGGTGAAACGCACCTTGCCCGTGGAAAGATTGAGTCCTGCCGAGGATTCAAACAGCTGAACCAGCACGTTTTTCCCGTTGACCTCCAACACGCGACAGCGGCGCACCTCGCCGTTTTCCAGCTCGATCTCGCCCAGCTCGTCGTACTTCACGCCCTCCACTCTGCGCACCAGCATCAAAGGACCTGCAACCTCTTCAATGGTTCTGTATTCCCTGATCATTTCAGTCCTCCTCTCTTGCGCGGCGGATCAGACCGTCCATCTGTCCGCGGATCTCCTCGGAGATCTGCGCAAACTGTGCCTTCCATTCGCCGTCGCCGGCCAGCTTGGCGCGCGCGATCCGCTCCATAGCGGGAATATTGCAAGCGGCCTCGGCCTCCACACCCTCCGAAACGCCGCGAAGCGCCTCCTCGTAGAAGGTGAAGATCAGGCGCATCATGCCGTATTGCTTTTCCAAGGACGTGTAGCTATCCCCTTCGGCATAGGCGTTTTGCTGCAGGAAGTCCTCGCGGATGGACTGCGCCACCTGCAGGCGAAGCTTATCCTCCGCCGACAGAGCATCCATGCCAACCAGCTTCACGATCTCCTCCAGCTCCGCCTCCTCCTGAAGGATCTTCATGCACCGTCCCGTGAGCTCGTTCCAATCCTTGGCCACGTGCTCGGAGAACCACTCCGAAAGACGGTCGCGGTAGAGCGAATAGGAATTGAGCCAGTTGATCGCCGGGAAATGGCGGCGATACGCCAGCGAGGAATCCAAGCCCCAGAACACCTTCACGATGCGGAGCGTGGCCTGCGTGACGGGCTCGGAGATGTCGCCGCCCTGAGGAGAAACGGCTCCGATAGCAGAAAGGGCACCCTCACGGCCATCCTCACCAAGGCAGATCACCTTACCCGCGCGCTCATAGAACTGCGCAAGGCGGGAGGTGAGATATGCGGGATAGCCCTCCTCACCGGGCATCTCCTCCAAGCGTCCCGACATCTCGCGGAGCGCCTCTGCCCAGCGCGAGGTGGAATCCGCGATCACGGCCACCGAATAGCCCATGTCACGGAAATATTCGGCGATGGTGATGCCCGTGTAGATCGAAGCCTCGCGGGCGGCCACGGGCATATCCGACGTGTTTGCAATGAGAACGGTGCGCTCCATGAGCGATTTCCCCGTTCGCGGGTCGGTCAGCTCGGGGAATTCGCGCAGCACGTCGGTCATTTCATTGCCGCGCTCACCGCATCCGATATAAACAACGAGATCCACGTCGCTCCACTTGGCCAGCTGATGCTGCACCACGGTCTTGCCCGATCCGAAGGGCCCCGGCACGCAGGCCGTGCCGCCCTTTGCCAGCGGAAAGAGCGCATCGATGGATCGCTGACCCGTGATCATGGGATCGGCGGGCGGAAGCTTCTTCCTGAAGGGACGGGAAACGCGAACGGGCCATTTCTGCATCAGGCCGATGTCCTCGATCACGCCGTTTTCCCTCTTGAGTCGGCCGATCCGATCCACCACCGTGAAATCGCCCTCCTTCAGCTCAACGACCGTGCCGCTGACCTTCGGAGGCACCATGATCTTATGCAGGATCACGTCGTTTTCCTGCACGGTGCCGTAGATATCACCGGGGGAGACCGTGTCCCCCGCCTTTTTTGCGGGCACAAAATGCCACGTGCGGCTTCTCTCCAGCGCCGGCTCGTCCACACCCTTTTTCAGATTGGAGCCGTATTTCACCCGCATCGTTTCCAGCGGGCGCTGGATGCCGTCGAATATATTGGTGAGCAATCCGGGGCCAAGCTCAACCGAAAGAGGCGCTCCCGTGGAAACCACCGCATCTCCTCTTCCGAGCCCCGCCGTTTCCTCATACACCTGAATGGAGGCGCAGTCGCCGTGCATCTCAATGATCTCACCGATCAGCCTGTCGGCACCAACGCGAACCACGTCGAAGAGGTTTGCCGCTCTCATGCCCTCCGCGATCACCAAGGGGCCCGAGACCTTCCTGATTTTTCCTTCCACCATGTTTGTGTTCGTTTCCTTTCTCAAAATCCGACGGCATCGCCGCCGCATCGCTTCACTCCTCTTCCCGATCGAAAAGGATATCCGCGCCAACCGCGCGCTCCACCGCGCGCCGCAGATGATTCATTCCATAGCCCGTTGAGCCATTCTGCCCCGGGATCGATACGATAGCGGGAATGGGAAGATCCCGATACTTCAGCAGATCCTCCTCCAGCTGTGCGGCAAGCTCCTCGATGATGAAGATGATGCCGTACTCCCCCGATTTCACCATGCTATGCAATTCCTTTGCCGCCTCCGCGGCCGTTTCCGCCTCATGCACCGAAAAGCCGATGGCCATAAAGCCCGCGGAAACGCCCCGATCTCCGATCAATCCGACCTTATACATAGCTCAACCGCATCCTTTCCCGCAAGACCTCTGCAGAATGTGACAGGGCCAATCCAACCAGAAGGATCCGAAGATTCTTCACCTCGTATTCACTGCCCAACAGATATCCGATCAGCGTTTCGGCACCGTAGGAGGCGCCCCTCGCCCTCCGAATGGCGGTGATCATGCAATCGTCGGCCGCCTTTTCGATCTGCGCCGCAGAGGCATCCTCGCCGCCTGCCGCCATTGCAAAGGACGAAAGCTCGCCCTTCCTCAGCTGCGCCCACAGCTCGGCCTCTCCGCTCTCGCGCCAGCCTTCCAGCGTTTCTGCGGAAATGCGGCCGCCCTCCAGAAAGGCGCGTTGCGCCAGCGCGCGCACGTGCTTGCCACGCATCCGCATCAAGCGCACGCAGGATGCGAGATTGGCCAGATCGGTCTTCAGCTCCATCAGCTGAACGGCAAATTCCTCGCCGCAGGCCCGTGCATCGGCATGCATGGCGCGATAGCAGGCGCGATCCAAGATCAGATCCACCTCCTGCGGATCTCCGCTGGTGGCCAAAGCCGCCGCGGCCTCCGCCGCCGCCTCCGCAAGCAGGGGCGGAAGCTCGCTGTAATCACAGGTTGCCGCTGCGCGCATCACTGTTTCGGGATCCAATACTCCGCAATCCAGCATCATGCCTCGCGGATCAACACCTCTGTGGCGGCATTTGATCGCCGCCTTGACGTTATTGTAATCATACGGATAGAGCCAAAGTGTCAAAAAGGGCAGCTCTCCAACGTTTGAAAAAAGCTCCTCACAGACGCCGCGAAGCCGCGCACTCAAGGTCTCCTCTCTCAAAAAAGCTCCGCTTTCGGGATCTCTCCGAACGTCCGCACCAAATTCGGTCAACAATCGCAGGCAGGCCTCCTCGGAGCCGCAGGTGAGAAGCCTCTCAAAGCGATCCGCCCCCAGAAGCCTTTGCTCCAAAAGGCTGATCCGCGCGCTCTCATAGACCAGATCGTCAACGCGATAACTCAAGCCGCTCATATCAGGCTCCCTCTTACCTCGAGCAGAACGCGACCGACCTCGCTCTCCAGCTCCCGACGAAGCTGAGCAAACACGATCTCAAAGGAGCAATTCAGCTCCAGCGCGCCTCGGCTCAGCACCGCGCCGCCCTTGATCGGGCGCGTGCCGCGCGACAGGCACAGGTCGGCCAGAATCTCCTCAGGCACCCTTCCCTTCAGCTTTCTTCGCACCACCGCCAGCAGGGCTTCTCCGCAGGTTTCCCGATCCTTTTTGTTCAGGATCACCTCAAAGGGCAAGCCGGCATCCTCATCCTCCTCGCCGTAAACGGCAAGGTTTTTCTTTTCGGTATCCACCCAATCGCAAAGCGCCGCCGAAAGCAATCCTCCGACAACGTCGGCATATTTTTCGGCGGGCAGATTCAGAATCCAATCCTCCGCGCCCGAAAAGGTGGCCTCCAGAAGCTCACTCTGCTGACGAAGCAACAGATTTCTTCTTTGCACTGCGGCCCCCGATCTGGCCTGCGCCACCATGTCCGCCCCCTTGGCCTCCGCCTCCAGCGAAAGCCGCTCCCGAATCGCCTCGGCACGGGCGGCATAGGCGCTTCGGATCTCTTCGCAGTCCCGCTCGGCCTCCGCCAGAATGGCCTCGGCCTCCGCACGGGCGTCCGCAAGGATCCGCTCGGTCATTTTCTGAAGTCCGTTCATTCCTTCATTCCTCTCGCGAATTGCGCGCAGCTCAAAGCACCAGGAACAGAGAGATCAGAGCAGCCAGGATCGCATAGGTCTCCACCAATGCGGCGGCGGTGATCGCCTTACCCAGCTCAGAGGGGCGCTTGGCGATCGCCATCACGCCTGCCGTGGCAACCTCACCCTGCTTGATGGCGGAATAGAAGCCAACAATGGCGATGGGAAGCGCGGCAACAAGATAATAGGAGCCCTCTCCGATGGAAAGCGCAGGCGCGCCGCCAAACAGACCGGCCTTCATCTTCATCAGGATCAAAAAGGCTACCACAAAGCCGTAGATTCCCTGCGTCATGGGAAGCGCCATCAAGGCAAAGGTCTTACCAAAGAGAGAAGGGTTCTCACTGAGCAATCCCACAGAGGCCTTTGCCACCATGTTCACCGCGCGAGCCGAGCCCATACCCGCCAACAGAACCGCCAGCGCCGCGCCGATCAGTGCCAGCGCATTTCCATTGAAGATCGTTCCCAAAAATTCCGTGAAAGTCATTGTTTCAGTCTCCTTTTCATTTTTGTTTCAGTTTGTTTAAATGTTTTTTTCGTCCATGGATTCGGAATATTCCTCCGAAGGAACGGCAGGCTCAAAAGGCCTTCCGCCGTCCTCATAGAACTTTCCGAAAAATTCCATATATTGTAATCGCGCGGTATGCACGAAGGAGCCCAGCACGTTGATCGCCAGATTCACCACGTGTCCCACCACTAAGACCACAACCATCACAACGGGGCCGATCACCCCTTGATCGCCCATCATGGTGATCATATTCACCACCTTGGCAATCACCGCCGCAACCAATCCCAGCGCAAGGATCCGCGAATAGGATAGCAGATCCGAGGCATAGTTGATCAGACCGTACCAGCCGCCAAGTCCCTTAAGCAATCGCTTGAAGGGATTGCGGATACCATAGCCGTTGAGCACCAGGATCAGAAAAGCTCCCAGCGCGGCAACGATCAATCCCGCGGTGGTGTTCACCACCAGCAGCACCAATCCTAAAAACAGCACCCAGAACGGCACCGTGGTGCAGATCCCCTCCATCACCTTGCCGTCGCGGCATTGGATATAGAGGTTGACCGCCATACCGGCCACCAGATGCACGCCTCCCAGCGCGATGGAGAAGATCATGAAGGACAGCGGGTCCTCCACAGGATTGAAAAGCAATCCCGAGCCGAAGAAGCGCCCTGCCGCCGTGTCCACCGAGATCCCCAGCACGTTTTCCATCAGCGCCGTTGGCAGATCTCCAAACCAGCCGCCGAACAACACGCCCATCAGCATGGCCGAAAGCCCGCAGTAGCCGAACATGCAGAAGCTTCTCTGCATCCCGGGCTTAAGCCGCAAGAAACGCGCACCGCAAAAGCCTCCCAGCGCCAGCAGCAGACCGTAGCCCACGTCGGCAAACATCAGACCAAAGATGATAAAATAGAACACGCTCATGATCATGGTGGGATCAAACCTGCCGTATTGAGGATAGGAATACATTCCCACCACCCACTCAAAGTTTTTCGCAAAGCGATTGTTTTTGAGCAGGACCGGCGGATCCTCGTTCTCCAACGGCTCCCGCAATTCAAAGGCGCACTCAAATTTCCCGAGCGCCTCCTCCACAGGCTCCTGCATCTCCAGAGGAACCCATCCCTCCAGCACGGAGCAGGAATCGGTGTTTGCCAGTCTTTCATGAAGCTCCGCCAGCGATCGGTCGGTGGCCGTGAGGTCGCAGAGGATCTCCAGCTTATCCAGATTCTCTGCCAGGCCGATCATCTCGGTCTCCATCTCCAGAACATCATCCTCGCACCGCGCCAGACGGGCCTCCAGCTCAGCATAGCATTGCTGCGGCGTTCCTTTTTTTCGGGGAAGCTCCACCCGCAAAAATTCAAATTCCGAGGCCAACGCCTCCCATTCCTCCCGCCGATCCTTAAAAAAAGTGACCGACAGATAGGCATTCCCCTTGCCAACGCTCACCGTTTCGGCAATAGCGCCCAGCTCTGCCGCCCGATCTGCGAGGATCTCGGGATCGTGTGGCTTCCTCAAAACGCCATAGCAGGTTTCCGTTGTTTTCGTTTCGGCATCCGCCGGCGATTGATCCAGCTCCAGCCAAGGCTCCAGCGCCAGCATCTCGGTTTTGATCTCCGCAGGCTTGGCTCTCAGCTCGTCCAGCCGCCGCTTCAAGGCGATCGCGCTCTCAGCCGTTTTCAGAGCCAGTGCACGATGCCCCTCCTGCTCGAACACCCGTTTGGAGTATTCCCTCAGGCCGTTTTCCCTTTGCTCGACATCGTAAGAGCGCAAGAGCGGGATCGCCTCCCGCAAAAGCTTCAAAACAGCGTCGCAGGCCTCGATCTCTGCCTGCGCCTCCTCTCGCCCGAGCGACAGAGCCTCTCTCAACTCGTTTGTTTGCCGAACCTCCACGCACCGAAGCTCCAGCAACCGCCGAAGAAGCGCACGGGAATCCTTTTGAAACGAAAGCACGGTGAGCTTTTTCATTACGCTTACCGACATTTCGCATCCAACCCCCTAATGATAATTTTTTCGGCACTCTTTCGCGTGAGTCTTGCATTGGCTGCCACCGCCTCCGCCTCCTCACGGGTTTCCATCAGCACGCGCTCCCGATGCTCCTCGGCCTTCACTCGGATCGCCTCCAGCATTCCCGCCAGCTCCTCCGCAACCTCTCGCTCCGTTGCCTCGCACGCGGCCTTTCCCGCCGCTTCTGCTCGCTCACGCATCTGTTGAGCCTCTTTGCGAGCCTCCTCGACGATCCGCGCGGCTTCCGCCTCGGCTTCCTTGATTCGATAGATCGTTTCTCTTGACATCCGCATTCCTCCGATCCCTTTGCACAATTCGGCGCAACGGCGAACGAACGTCGCAATTACCCCGATCTTACTTATTATTATATCACATTTCAATATAAAATGCAATATTATTTTGCAACTTTGATAAATTTTTTAGTGAAATTACCATCATTTCACTCCCAACGGGCGGATCCATTCCTCCACGCCGCCCTCTGCGTTCCGATAGAACAACAATCCCTCCCGAACGGGATAAAGACCGTCCGGCCGAAACGGAAGCTCCCTCGGCATAGCTCCAAGTCCCAATCGCTCCATCAGCTGCTTTGGCGGAAGGATCGTTTCCTCCGATAGAAGCCACGCTGCCGCCAACCGTTGCCGCTTCACGCCTGCCGCCTCGGTCAGGAAGGAATTGCAGACCATCGCCAGAAGCTCTTCGTTCCACCATGCCGGCGCGATCGTCAGCCCGTGGTGCGCCGTTTGCATCCGTTCCTGCTCCCGCGGCTCTGCCAGTCGGTATTCCGCGCGCCTGCGCTCGCCCGTAACCTCCTCCGCCCAGCGCAGGCAGGCCTCCGCCACGCGACGATAATAGTCGCAGATCCGCCCGTGCTCCAAGGGCAAGGTCATCTCGATCTCACAGCGCAAAAGAACCCGATAGCCCTCCCGAACAGCGCCTCTCCTCGTCTCCTTTTTCCACTCCACGCGATCACCTCCTTTTCTTCTTTATTCGGCCCGCTCCGCGAATATGCCGAACGCTACTTGACATTTCTCCGAAAATCATCTATAATATTACGTGACATCGGTTTTGAAAAAGAGAGGAGCACACATTGCACTCATTGAAGAAGGGCTTTTCAGCCCCCAAGCCTTCCCTTTGCCTTTGGAATCTTGCGGGAAGCGCCATTCTCGCCTTCGGGCTTTGCCACGTGCATTCGCAAACGGGGATCACCGAGGGCGGAACGCTCGGCTTGACTCTGCTTTTGCAAAGATGGCTCTCCGTTTCCCCCGCCTGGAGCGGTCTTGTTTTAAACGCGCTCTGCTACGGCTTGGGATTCCTCCTGCTGGGCGGCAGCTTTATTCTGTATTCCGCCGTGGCGGGACTTGGCTTTTCCTTATCCTACGCCGCCTTTGAGCTGCTTCCGCCTCTGTTTCCCGGCCTTGGCGAGCATCCCCTGCTCGCCGCCGTGGTGGGTGCTTTGTTTGTTGGTGTTGGCGTTGGCATCTGTGTTTGCGCCAAGGGTGCCCCCAGCGGCGACGATGCCCTTGCCATGAGTCTTTCGCACCTCACACATTGGAACATCCGATGGTTTTATCTCATCAGCGACATCACCGTGCTATCTCTTTCCCTCACCTATATCCCCTTTGAGAGAATCGCCTATTCCCTTGTGACCGTGATCCTCTCGGGGCAGATCATTGGATGGATGCAGAAGCTGCTCTGTCCTCCGCACCGCTCAAAAGAAAAGGAGACTTAACGAATGAAAAAGCTCGGCTTTGGCCTCATGAGGCTGCCAACCACCACCCCCGATGATCCCTCTCAAATCGATCTGGAACAAGTGAAGTCCATGGTGGATCTCTTCCTCGACCGCGGCTTCACCTATTTCGACACCGCCTGGATGTACTGCAGAGCGCAAAGCGAGATCGCCGCCAGAGAGGCTCTCGTGAAGCGCCATCCCCGCGACAGCTTCACGCTCGCCACAAAGCTGCACGTTGGTTACGTGAAGGAAGCGGCCGATCGCGATCGCATCTTCAACGAGCAGTTGAAGAAAACCGGCGTGGAGTTTTTCGACTACTATCTGCTCCATGCGATCAGCCGAAAGCTTTATCCCAAATATGCCGAATTTGATTGCTTCGAGTGGCTCAAGGAAAAGAAGCAAGCCGGCCTCGTTCGCCACATCGGCTTTTCCTACCACGACGATGCCGAATTTCTCGACAAGCTGCTCACCGAGCACCCCGAAATGGAATTCGTGCAGCTGCAGATCAACTATCTCGATTGGGACAGCGAGGGGATCCAATCCCGACTGTGCTATGAGGTTGCCGTGAAGCACGGTGTTCCTGTGATCGTGATGGAGCCCGTGAAGGGCGGCACACTGGCCAAGCTTCCCGAAAGAGCCGAGCAGGTGCTTCGCCGCCTGCATCCCGATTGGTCGATCCCCTCTTGGGCGGTTCGCTTCGCAGCCGACCTCGACAACGTTCTCACCGTGCTTTCCGGCATGAGCAATGAGGCGCAGGTGCTGGACAATACCGCCTATATGCAGGAGCTTTCTCCTCTCACCGCAGAGGAGCGGCAGGCCGTTGAGCAGGTGGTGAACATTCTGAATTCCAAAACCGAGATCGCTTGCACGGGATGCGCCTACTGTGTGGACGGTTGTCCCAAGAGCATCCCGATCCCCACTTATTTCTCGCTTTATAACGCCGATCTGCAAGAGGCTCCCGACAAGGATTGGAAGCCGCAGGAGGCCTACTATGAAAACGTAGCCTCCGAAAAGGGCAAGGCCGGAGATTGCATCGGCTGCGGCCGCTGCGAAACGGTGTGCCCGCAGAAGCTCCCCATCATCCGCCGATTGAAGGACGTGGCGGCTCATTTCGAGCAATAACGCCCTCAAACCAAAACGACCGCCCCGCTCTTGAGAGCG
>JAZRCQ010000050.1:0-4168 GCA_045659845.1 Eubacteriales bacterium | reverse complement strand
CGATGGGAAGCGGAGAGGGAGATGTGCTTTCCCGATTTCCCTTACGAGGCTGGCAGGGAGAAGGGGATCTTCCTCGGCGCGTATGAGGGAACCGCTTGCATCGGGGTGGCCGTTTTGCGGCCGTATCTGTTTCGCTATCTTTATTTGGAGGATCTGAAGGTTGTGCGTTCCCGTCGGCGGCAGGGGATCGGAGGCTTGCTTATCGAGGCCTGCATGAAAAAGGCAGAGGAAGAGGGAATGATCGGAGTCTATACGGTTGGACAGGACGATAATCTCTCGGCGTGCCTCTTTTATCTCGGGCACGGCTTTGAGATCGGCGGCTTCGACAACCGCTCCTATCGAGGCACCTCGCAGGAGGGAAAGGCGGACATCTATTTCTATCGGGATTGCGCGGCTCAGGAGGCACTTAAAAATGAATGAATTGGGCTGGGCGCTGGTTGGTGCCGGAATTCTATTGACAGCGGTGCAGGTGTTGCTTTGCTTTTGGGTCAAGCCGGTTTGGATCCGCTTGCTTCCCTTGATCCTGATGGCAGGAGCGGCGGCAGGGTTTCTGATTGCGGCAAAGCTGGTGTCCGGGTGGGATGCGATCCTGTGGCTCGGATTGGCCTTGATCGCTGTTGTCGGCGTGGCCGCGGTTGCGCTGGCTTGGTCGATCTGGGGCTTGACGGTTGTGGGCCGCAAGGCTCGTCAAAGGCTTGAGGCGCAGGCTCGCCCTTGAGAATGGAAATCTCTCGGTGAAAAGAAAGGAGACTTTGTTGTGAGGAAAGAGAAAAAGTTGAATCAGGATCGCTACGAGCTGGTATACTCGCAAAGCTCGTGGCCGGTGCAGACGAAGATCCTCGTGGATCGGGAAACGGGCGTGAATTATCTGTTTTGCCAAAGCGGCTATGCAGGCGGCTTGACACCGCTTCTGGACGCTGAGGGAAAGCCCGTGATCACTCCCGTTGCAAAATAATGCAAAGGTCCCTTGCAAGGAAATGCAGGGGACTTTTTGTATAATCTTATCATTTTTTGTAATAAAGTAATTATTTTTTTATTTTTTTTTACCGATTCTATTGACTTTTCCCATGATTTCCCTTATAATGAACGAAAGACGGAGAGCACGCTCTCCGCTTCAACATCAAGGAAAGGGTTGCCGAAACGGCCGACCGCCATCGGCGACAAAGGAATGCATAAGATGAAGAGGATCGAAAAGCTTTCGCCACCCATTTCGGAAATGTATCGCTCCCCCGACCCTGCGGGGATCTATTGCTATAGCCCCGGTATTTGCGTGCTGGAATCGGGAAGAATCATCGGAACCATGGATCTCTCCCGCAATAAATGCGCCAATCCTGAGATCGCGGATCCGATTTTCGGCACTCGTTCTTCCATCGGTAAGGCTTTTATTTCCGACGATGGAGGCGACACCTGGCGTCACGTCACCGATTTTCCCTGCTGGCATGCACGCCCCTTCGTGGCGGGAAAATCGATCTACATTCTCGGTCAGGCGGGAGAACTTTGGGTGACTCGCTCGGATGACGACGGCGAAACCTGGACGCCTGCCGTTTCCCTTGGAACGGGCGCTCGCTGGCATCAGGCTCCCTCCAACGTTTGGTATGCAAACGGCAACGTTTATCTGGTTATGGAAAAGCATATCCACGACGATTGCAAGGGCTGGTCTGTTTCTGCGCTGGCTCCCGTGCTGATGAGAGCTTCGGTGAACGACGATCTCACCAAGCTGGAAAGCTGGACCTTTGCGGAGGCTCCCTCCTGCCGTCAGACTATCAACCGCCATAAGGTTCACGGCATTGCCGTTCCCTTCTATCCTGCGGCTGATACGGATGGAGTGCCTGTGGCCACCGATCCCGTTCGCAGAAATATGTGGCCCGTGGGATGGCTGGAGACCAACGTGGTGCAATTCACCGATCCCGATCATATCTGGTGCGACGAAAGCGGCCACACCTTCCATCTCTGGATGAGAGCCCACACGGGCGGCACGGGCTATGCGGCCATTATGAAGGTGATCGAGAAGGCCGACGGCACGATGATCACCGTTCCCGAAAAGGTTCCCTCCGGCAAGGAGGTCTTCTTCGTGCCTTGCCCCGGCGGACAGATGAAGTTCCATATTCTCTACGATGAGGTGACCAAGCTCTTCTGGCTGCTCAGCACGCAGGCCACCGACAGCATGATCCGCCCCGATCGCATGGAGCGCCGCCGCTTCGATCTGCCCAATAATGAGCGGCAGAGATTGACGCTTCACTTCTCCAGAAACTGCGTGGACTGGTGCTTCGCAGGGCTTGTGGATGCTGCAGAGAAGCCTTGGGAATCGAGACACTATGCTTCCATGGCCATCCGCGGCGACGATCTGATCGTGATGAGCCGCTCGGGCGACGAAAATGCCGCCAGCGCGCACAACGGAAATATCATCACCTGCCATCGCGTGGAAAACTTCCGCGAGCTGGTCTATTGATAAAAAAGCTCTCCGTCTTCCTTGGAAGGCGGAGAGCTTTTGCTTATAAAAGCACGATAAACAGAAGATACATCAGGGGAAGCGTGAACACCGAAAGCGCGTGAGACAGCATGGCCATGGAGGCACCGGTTTCGGTCTCTCCGCCGTAGGCCGCAGGATAGATGATGGTGTTGAGCCCGATGGGAGTGGCAAACACGATCAGAGCAAAGGTTTGCACGTCGGCGCTGGCGCCCAGCAGCTTCAGAACGAGCATCATCGCGGCAGGGAGCAGGAGCAGGCGGAAGGCGGTCGCGGCGTAGATCCGCGGGTTTTTGAGAAGCCCTCGGAAGGAATAGCCGCCGATCACGAAGCCCGCAAGCACCATGGAAACCGGCCCCATGCATTTACTTGCAGAGGAGAGTGCCTCGGTGCAAAAGGAGGGGATCAATCGCGAAAGGCCCAGAAGCCCCAGCAGCATGCCTATCAGCATGGAGAGAGTGGGGGCGGTGAGCAAGCCCTTCTTCAGATTTTTCAGCAGACCGTTGCCTCGATCCTTGGGGATGAGAATGAAGAGCCCCCACACGTTGCAAACAAGGGAAATAAAGAGGGTGAAGAGAGAATAGCGATAAAACACCTCGTCGCCCCAGATCCCCAGCACCAGGAAATTGCCCATGAAGCCGAAATTTCCGAAGGTGAGGGCATATTTATAGATGTTGCGGCGGTAGGTCTGCTCCGCATCGCCGCCGCGATCGTTGCAGAAGAGACGGGAGAGGGGATAGGAAAGAAGGGCAAACAAGGCCACGAGGATCAGCCCGATCACAATGAGGCGCGCGTTGGCGCGGAGAGAGTCGGGGGTGCATTGCGTCATCTGCGTGAAGAGGTTCAGCGCAGGCACGAACACACAGGTCTCCAAGCGCGACATGGTCACGTGCGCGTTGTCGGGAAGGAGGCTCCTTTTGCGAAGGACGAAGCCCGTGAGCAGAAGGAGAAACATCATCAGCGTTTGCTTCAGTGTCAGGAGAAAGATTTCCATGGCGGCGGATCAATCCTCGATGCGGAAGTCCGCGGAATACACTACCTTGGTAGCCTTTTTCAGAGAAACGGGAGACTTCACGGTGAAGGTGCGCTCCTCGCCGTTTGGGAGAGCATCGAAGAACCATTCGCATCCGCCGCCGAGGATCTTATTTTCGGCGGAAAGATACTGATAGTGAAGCGCAAAGGACTTCAGATCGGTGCCGCAGACATTTTTCAGCGTTCCCGTGAGCCGCTCGGGAGCGGAGGCGCGGTTAATGGATATTTTGGTGAGCTTCACGTTTTTTGCGAGCGTTTCGGGGCTCTTTTCAAATCGCTCGGCCTTCACGGAGGCGGAAATATGGGCAACGGCGTTGCCGCGGATCCTTCTGGAGATGCCGTAGTGGAAAACGGAATCGGGATCGATGCGGAGGATCTGATCGGCGATCACGGTGATCACGCGTCCCTCCCGATCCTTGAGGGTGACGTCGATGCGGGCATTCAGCGCGGCGTGCTTTTCGTTGGGATTGCGAACGTCCACGCCCAGGGAAAGGGTATAGCCGTCGGCATCGCGGCTTCCGGTGGAGCCGCCCAGCTTGCAGACCTCGGGAGGCAGGATGGCTACCTGCGGCTCGGAAAGCTCGTCGAGAATCCTGCGGAAGGAGCCGTAGTAGGACCAAACGTAGGTGTCGGCGGGGTTGCGATCGTCCATATAGGCGAATTCCATCA
>JAZRCQ010000049.1:0-5268 GCA_045659845.1 Eubacteriales bacterium | reverse complement strand
CGACATGGCTACGATCCGACTTATTTCTTCCCTGCGAGGAGCTGGATGAGACCGACCGCGGTGCGGGCGGCTTCGGCTCCACGGGAATCGGATAACACAAAGATCAGCACCATTCCCTCCCGATCGGAGGGGCATGGTGCTGATCTTTTTTTATGCCTGAAGGCCCCGTTTTTCGCCATGCGGTGCAAAAAACGGCAGGGAAGGGCTCACACTCGCTTATAGAGTCGATTCCAATGGAGATAGCGACCGCGATCCACGCGGGCCAGCTGCTCGGCGGTGATGCGGTAGCTCCAGTTGCCGCCGGCGTTACCGGGGGTGTTGATGCGGGTGTCGGAGCCGAAGAGAAGCAGATCCTGCACGGGAATCACCACAAGTCCTGCGGCGCTTCTCAGCATGGAGCGCAGAATGGTGGGGTAGGCGGCATCCCAGTTTTCCCCCTCATAGCCGAAGTAATCCAGCAGTCGGCGGCGGTCGGAGTCGCTCAGCTCCCAAACGTAGCCGAGGAGGGTGTTGTTGTCGTGGGTGCCGGTGTAGGCCACGCAGTTGTTTTCATAGTTATGGGGCAGGTGAGGGTTGTCTTCCTCGTCGAGGAAGGCAAATTGCAGCACGCGCATGCCGGGGAAGCCGCTGTCGGCCACCAGCTGCTGCACCTCCGGGGTGATCACGCCGAGATCCTCGGCAATGATCAGCTTTCCCTTGCAGATCGGCTGTAGCGCGCGGAGAAGAGACATTCCGGGGCCCTTGATCCAGCGGCCGTTTTTGGCCGTTGTTTCCCCTGCGGGGATGGAAAAATAGGATTCGAGTCCGCGGAAATGGTCGATGCGAACGCCGTCGAACAGCTCCAGCATGAAGCCCATCCGCTCCCGCCACCAGCCGTAGCCGTCGCGCTCCATCTCCTGCCAATCGTAGAGGGGATTGCCCCAAAGCTGACCGTCCTTGGTGAAATAACCGGGGGGCACGCCTGCCTCGGCGGTGGGACGGTCGCGCTCATCCAGCTGAAAGAGAGAACGGTTGGCCCAAACGTCGGAGCTGTCGTAGGCAACGTAGATGGGGATGTCGCCGATGATGCGAACGCCGCGGGCATTGGCGTAGGCCTTCAGCTCGGCCCATTCGCAGAAAAACTCATATTGCGTGAATTGCCATGCGCGAAGAGTTTCCTCCTCGGAGACCTCGGTGGTCCATTCGGGCCATTCCCGATCGCCGTTGGCCTCGCGGAGCGCCATGAAGCGGCAGAAGCGCTCCACCTGCGGATGACAGCGGAGAAAGCCCTCCACGGGGCTCCAATCCCGCAGACGGGAGGCGGCCTTCTTCAGAAGGGCAAAGCGCTCGCGGCGCAAACGATCGAATTCGCAGGCATAGGGAGAGACTTGGCGCGCGCTTTGCAGCTCCTCGCTTGTGAGGAGCCCCTGACGGTGCAGGGTGGGCAGGTCGATGAAATTGGGATTGAGGCTGAAGGCACCGTTGGATTTATAGGGGGAGTTGCAATCATCGGGGAGGCAGAAGGGAAGCACCTGCCACACGCCGAAGCCGCAATCGGCCAGAAGGTTGATCCATTGGCGGGCGCTCTCGCCGAGAGAGCCCTCGGAATAGTCGCCCCAGAGAGAAGAGACGTGCATCAGCACGCCGCCGGTTCGTTTCATAGGCTTGGTCTCCTTGATGAATGGGTGAATGATATATTATTTTACCATGAAATCTGCGATTTTGCAATTCTTTCTTGTAATTTTCCGAAAAAAAGCCCTCAGGCGAGGAGAATTTACAAAAAGCACTTGACAAAAATCCGAAAATTTCATATAATAAGTAGTAAAAATGACAGTATTTTTTCCGAAAGGGTTGAAGGTAACATGGGAATCAAAGTTGTGAAATTCGGAGGCTCTTCGCTGGCGGATGCAGAGCAATTCCGCAAGGTTGCGGAGATCGTGAAGGCGGACCCCAGCCGCCGCTTCGTGGTGGCATCGGCACCCGGAAAGAGATTTTCCGCCGACGTGAAGGTCACCGATATGCTCTACCATTGCTATGAAATGGCAAAGAACCGCGAGGATATCACCGACTACTATCAGCAGATCGCCGAGCGCTATAACAGCATCATCCGCGATCTGGGGCTGAATTTTGATATTACGGGCGAATTGGAATATATCCGCAACGGCATCCAGCACCACACGGGCCGCGATTTCGCTGCCAGCCGCGGCGAGTATCTCAACTCCTTGATTCTGGCTAAATATCTCGGCTTCGGCTTCATCGATGCGGAATCCGTGATCTGCTTCAAGGAGAACGGACAGTACGACGAGGAAACCACCGATAAGCTCATGCGCGAGGAGCTGGCAAAGCATGACTACGCCGTGATCCCCGGATTCTACGGCGTGATGCCGAACGGAACCATCCGCACCTTCAGCCGCGGCGGCTCCGACATCACGGGCTCCATCGTGGCAAGAGCCGCAGATGCCGAGCTTTATGAGAACTGGACCGACGTTTCGGGCTTTTTGATGACCGATCCCCGCGTGGTGAAGAATCCGCGCCCGATCCGCACCGTCACCTATCGCGAGCTTCGTGAGCTTTCCTACATGGGTGCAACCGTGCTTCACGAGGATGCGATCTTCCCCGTTCGCTATGCGGGAATTCCGATCAATATCCGAAACACCAACGAGCCCGACGCTCCCGGCACCATGATCGTGGCCAGCTCCAACAGCTACGACACCGAAACGGTGATCACGGGTATCGCAGGCAAGAAGGGCCTTTCGGTTATCACCATTGAAAAGGATATGATGAACGCCGAGATCGGCTTTGGCCGCAAGATCCTGGACGTTCTGGAGGACTACGATATTTCCTTTGAGCATCTGCCCTCCGGCGTGGACACCATGAGCGTGGTGGTTTCCACCGCCTCTCTGGAGGAGCACCGTGAGCGCGTGATCACCAGCATCACCAAGCGCGTTCGTCCCGACAGCGTGGTCTGCGAGGACGGTCTGGCTTTGGTGGCTGTGGTTGGCCGCGGCATGGTAAAGGCCAAGGGTACGGCGGCAAGAGTGTTCAATGCCATCTCCAATGCCGATATCAACATCCGCATGATCGATCAGGGCTCCAGCGAGCTGAATATCATCGTGGGCGTGGAGGAGAAGGACGTGGAAAGAGCGCTTAATGCCATCTACAGCGAGTTTGTGAAGAACTGATCAAGAAAAGACCGTAGCCCCTCGGTTGCTACGGTCTTTTGCTCTTCAAGCCATCTGATCGGGGAGCTTTTTGCCGCCCAGCAGATGGAAATGCAGGTGCTTCACGGTTTGGCAGCCGTCCTCGCCGCAGTTGTTCACGATGCGATAGCCGTTGGAAAGTCCCTCGGCGGCGGCGATCACGGGGATGGCCTCAAACACTTTGGCAACCAGCGCGCTGTTGTCGGCGTTGATGCCGTCGGCGCAGGCGATATGCTCGCGGGGAACGATCAGAACGTGAACGGGGGCCATGGGGTTGATATCGCGGAAGGCATACACCCACTCGTTTTCAAACACCTTCGCGGAGGGGATCTCCCCCGCTATGATTTTGCAAAAAATACAGTCCATCGGTTTTCATCCTTTCCGACGCCATTGGAGCGCCTGAGAACAGTATATAACAAAAGCTATCGGATGTCAACCGCTTTTTCAAAAAAACATGGAAACAGGAGAAGAACTTCATGGAATGGAACGGTGTGGAGCTGCGGCCGCTATGGCGCTATCTCGCAGAGGAAAACAGAACCGTGGTGCTCTATGGCATGGGCAACGGCGCGGATAAGATCCTGGAGGTCTGCCGCCTGCGGGGCATTTCTGTTTCAGGCGTATTTGCCAGCGACGATTTCGTGCGCGGTCAGCTATTCCATGGGGAGCGCGTGATGACCTTCGGTGAGGTAAAGGAAAAATTCGGCACCGAGCGCCTCACCGTTCTGCTTTCTTTTGCCACCTCCCGCCCGGAGGTGCTGGAAAATATTCTGCGCATTGCGGGCGAGGCGGAGCTTCTGGCACCCGACGTGCCCGTGTTTGGCGACACGCTTTTCGACGAGGTCTTTCTGGAGGCGCACCGCGCCGAGCTTTTGGAGGCAAGAGCCCTGCTTTCCGATGAGGAGTCGAGAAGGATCTTCGACGGCGTGGTGGCTTATAAGATCACGGGATGCATCAAAACGCTTCTGGCGGCCGTGAGCGATCCCGAGGAAACGGCAAGGCGGCTGATCCGCCCCGCAGCTCTGCGGGCCGTGGCCGATTTGGGCGCCTACAACGGCGATACGGTGCGGGAGCTGCTTTCTCTGGGAGCAATGCCCGAGCGCATCTATGCCATGGAGCCCGATGCAAGAAATTATCGGAAGCTATGCGAATATGCCCAAGGGGAGGAGCGCACCCATGTGATCCCCGTTCGGGCGGCGGCATGGAGTCGAGCGGAGACGCTGGTCTATCACGCCGAGGGAAACCGAAATGCTTCGGTGGGGCAGAATCGCTCTGCCGTGCTGGAGGGCCGCCCCGTGAAGACCGTGGAATTGCCTGCGCTTCCCTTGGATGAGGTGCTGCGAGGCGATTGTGTGGACTATATCAAATACGACGTGGAGGGCTCGGAGAGCGAGGCGATCACCGGCTCGGCAGGCACCATTGCGCGATGCTATCCAACGCTGATGGTGTCGCTCTATCATCGCTCGGAGGATCTCTATGCGCTGCCCCTGCGGCTCTCAAGAGAGTTTCCGGCCTATCGCGGCTATTATCTCCGCCGATTCGGAGGACTGCCTGCATGGGATCTGAATCTATACGTTACAAAGGAGAAGACCGATGAGTAAGCAAACAACGCTTTGCTATCTGGAGCGGGGCGACGAATATCTCCTCCTGCACCGCACCAAAAAGAAGAACGACGAAAATCACGACAAATGGATCGGCGTGGGCGGCAAATTTGAGGAGGGCGAGAGCCCCGAGGATTGCCTTCTGCGAGAGGTGCGGGAGGAAACGGGTCTAACGCTCACCTCCTATCGGTATCGCGGCATCGTCACCTTTGTTTCGGATATTTATCCCTGCGAATATATGCATCTCTTCACCGCCGACGGCTGGGAGGGAAGGCAAACGGTTTGCGACGAGGGAGAGCTGGCCTGGATGCGGAAGAAGGATTTTGCCGCCCTGCCTATGTGGGAGGGGGATCGGATCTTTTTGGAGCTTTTGGAGCGGGGAGAGCCCTTCTTTTCTCTGAAGCTGGTCTATCGCGGAGATCGACTCGTCAAAGCGGTCCTCAACGCAAAAATTCTGCAATAAAAAAACGTAGACCCCCCACAGACCGCGG
>JAZRCQ010000048.1:0-2107 GCA_045659845.1 Eubacteriales bacterium | reverse complement strand
AACAGGGATCGGCTCAGGTTGGTGGCGTCCACGATGTTAACGATAGCATCGGGCTTTTCGTTCTTGATGTAAGAACTGGTGACGCTCTCCTCCTTGGTAAATGGGGACATGGAGTAGGCGCCGGGCAGGTCTACGGCGATCAGCTCTGCGCTGCCGGCATAGGCCTTCTTAATGGGGGCTTCCTTCTTGTCAACGGTCACACCGGCCCAGTTGCCAACCTTCTCGTTGCGGCCGGTGAGCAAATTAAACATGGTCGTTTTTCCGCTGTTGGGATTTCCTGCCAATGCGATTCTCATTTCGTTCCTCCGAAATTTTGAAATACGGTCTCCTGCTGCTTCGTTAGCCTATGCTAACTTTCTTGCAAAAAAATGAATGTCGGGCACTCACACCAAAATAGCCGAGGCCAGCTCCAAGTCGATACTATATCTTCCGTCCTTGATCGAAACGATGCATCCGCTTCTCTTGCGAGAAATCACGGTGATGCGCTCCCCCTCATAGCATCCAAGGGTAAAAAGGAAGGATTTCAGCTCTTCGTCGGTGGTGCTGATCCCACGGATCTGATGCTCCACGCCAAGCTCCGCATTGCGAAGATCCATCATTGACACTCCTTTTCGTAAATAACAGTTGTTAGCCTTTGCTAACAGAATACATTATACCTCTTTTTTCCCCTTCTGTCAAGCCCTTTTTTCTTTTTTTGAAAATTTTGGAAATTTTGACAATTTCCCCGACCTTCCTTCGTCGGCTTTCCGTTTTTTTATAAAAAAGGATCATGCCCGCGCCTCCGCAGACGTGATCCCTTTTCTTCATTTCGTTGCCAAAAGCTCCTCCGCCAGCTCTGCCGCCAGAGAGCGCAGATACCGTGCGGCGTTTCGCATGGAATCCTCGGGAGAGCTTGCCAGAGAATCCACCGTTTTCACGCGATCGATCCCAAGCGCCGCCAGCTCCTCCCGCGTGGCACCGAGGCATCCCGCAAGACAAGCCACGGGAACGCCGACGCGCCTTGCCGCGTTCGCCACACCGCTCACGGCCTTGCCAAAGAGGCTCTGCGCATCCAGGCGCCCCTCTCCCGTGATCACCAGATCAGCTCCCTGCAGAAGCGACTCAAAGCCGTTCACCTCCAACACCGTTTCAATTCCCGAACGGATCACGGCAGAGGTGAGCGAAAGAAGAGGCAGAGCGATGCCGCCGCCTGCACCGCTTCCGGGGATCAGCGACGCTTGTCGCCCCGTTGCCGCCTCCAAAAGAGCAGCGTAGTGCGCCATGCCGCGCTCCATTTGCAAAAGCTCCTCCTCCGAGGCGCCCTTTTGCCGACCATACACCATCGTGGCACCCGTTGCCCCCAGCAGAGGATTTTTCACGTCGGAGGCAACGGTGATCTCCGCCGATAGCAGCAGCGGCTCCACACCGCTCAGATCGATCTCCGAAATCCTTGAAAGCGTGCCGCCCGTTGGCAGAAAGCTTTTGCCTTCCGCATCGCGGAACACGCCTCCCAGCGCCGCCAGAAGGCCGCAGCCGCCATCGTTGGTGGCACTGCCGCCAACGGTGAGCATCAGCCGCCGATAGCCGCTTCGCAGAGCATGAAGCATCAGCTCGCCCACACCTCTCGTTGTGGCCGATGCGGCACGACGCTCCTGCTCCTCCACCAGCGTCAGACCCGCCGCCGACGCCATTTCGATCACGGCAACGTCGCCAACGTAGCCATAGGAGGCCTCCGTCGGCTTGCCCATCGGCCCCGTGACGGAAACGGCGGTGCAATGCTCCCGCGCCACAAGCGCCTCCAGCGTGCCCTCGCCGCCGTCGGCAATGGGCAGGCAGATCAGCTCATGTCCCTCGCCCGACGCCGCCGCAAGGCCTTGGCGGATGGCCTCGGCCGCCTCGCGGGCGGATACGCTCCCCTTAAAGGAATCGGGCGCGATCAGAATTCTCATTTTGTTTCCTCGCCTCCCTTGCCCCCCTTGCCGTCCTTGGAAAACAGCAGCTCGGAAAGCGTCATCATCAAAACCAACGCCGCGCAAACGGCAATGGCCGTCAGCTTTCCCGCAGGCGTTTGAAAATAAACGGCAACGTAGCCCAGAAGCGGCAGGCAAAACACCGCTTTGCCGATGAC
>JAZRCQ010000047.1:0-8925 GCA_045659845.1 Eubacteriales bacterium | reverse complement strand
AGCTTATTACAGTTTCGTCAAATGATAAGCACGTGCGCCACCTTGCAAGTGAAATTGCAAAGCAGCTCACCGAGCTTCGCCGTCAGCGTCGGCAGTACGTAAACGGAGATCGAGAGCTGAAAGAAGCGGTTACGAATATATCCCATGACCTGCGAACACCGCTTACGGCAATATGCGGCTATCTCGATTTGCTTGAAGCGGAAGAAATGACGGATAACACAAGGCGGTACGTGGAGCAGATTGCCAACCGCACCGAAGCGCTCAAAGCTCTGACCGAGGAACTGTTCAGATACTCGGTTATTTCCTCGGTGTCCGCTTTGAGCTATGAAAAGGTCAACGTAGGCAGAGTGCTTGAGGATGCGCTGATCTCCTTTTACGGAGCATTTGAGCAGAAGAACATCACACCGAATATTTCGCTCCCCGATAGCGTGATCGTTCGTTCTCTTGATAAATCTGCTCTTTCTCGTATCTTCGGCAATATCATCAGTAATGCGGTCAAGTATAGTGACAGCGATTTTGCGGTAACGATGTCCGATCGGGGAGAGATCACGTTCTCCAACACGGCCTCAGAGCTTTCCTTGGTAGATGTCGGCAAGCTCTTTGACCGATTTTACACGGTTGATTCCGCCCGGAAATCGACAGGACTTGGTTTGTCGATTGCAAAGCTGCTGACCGAGCGAATGGGTGGCTGCATCTCGGCTGAATATAAGGGAACCGTGCTATCTATATCACTTTCATTTTCATAAGAGCCGACGGCTTCCAAATCAAATCTGCCTCGTCAAGCCTGCCGTTGGGCGGCTTCCGTCACAAAGCGATTTTATTCGCCCCGAGTGGATTTTTTTCGGTGAAGGCGGATTGGACAAAAAAAGACTCAGGATTGTATCCAATCCTGAGTCTTTATTGGTGACCCCTACGGGAATCGAACCCATGCCTTCGCCGTGAGAGGGCGACGTCTTAGCCGCTTGACTAAGGGGCCATGTCCTTGCGACTCCATTATTATAGCACACTTTTTTTGAAATTGCAATAGGTTTTTGAAAAAAAGTTGAAAAAATTCAAAAAAATTTTTATTGACAGAGGAGAAGCATCATGCTATAATAAGGTATCATGAGAAAAGGAGGCATTTATGCGAGGTTTTGGCTTTGTTTTGATCTGTGCCGTGCTTTTGACGACGCTTGCCGGTTGTGTCAATGGGCTTCCTCCGCAGGCTTCCGATCCTTCCCTTGAGGAGGCTTCCGTTTCCGAGGACGCTGTGCCCTCCGTTCCCTCCGTTTCTCGCACCGAGACGGCCGCCGCAGTTCCAACGGAGGCTCCCACCGCCGCGGTCACGGCTCCGGTTACCACAGCCGATCCCGACGGATTCCCGAACGTCCCCGACGACGGCCACAGCAAGCTCTATTGATTTTCTAAAAAAAGACGGGGAAATCGGCACTCGGCTATTGACAATATGATGAAACTGTGATATACTTTTTTCGATGGATTTTCCGTTAATCTAAAGGAAGGAGACTACTTATCATGGCAAAAACCACTCTGACCGCTCAGTACGAGGCTCTGCCCAAGATCGCTAAGATCCTGCTGCAGATTTTCTTCGGTGCATTCATCGGCGGTATTTACAGAATCGTTCGCTACTTCGAGACGCAGAACATCGTTACTCTCGTTGTTGGTATCCTCGTTCTGGTAACCGGTATTGGCAACTTCCTGGCATGGATCATTGACCTTGTAACCGAGATCACAAGCAACAAGATCACTGTTCTGGCCGACTGATCTTCCGCTGAGATCGGTTCAAACCAAAAGCTGCGCGATTCCCGCATTGGGAGTCGCGCAGTTTTTTTGCTTTCGGATGCTTCAGGCGGCGGGATCCTTCATGCCTCTCAGCACACGGCGGAACACAAAGAAGAAGATCACGGTGCAGGTGATGGCCGCGGTGGCATCGGCAATGGGCTCTGCCAGATAAATGCCGTTCACGGCGGGCTCTATGATGTGCGGCAGGAGCAGTGCCAGAGGAACCAGCAGGATCACCTTTCTCAAAAGAGCGATGAAGAGGGAGATCTTGGCTTGTCCCAGTGCCACGAAGGTGTTCTGGCAGGCTCTCTGCAGGCCGAAGATGGTCATGCCCGCAAGGAACACGGGCATCACGCCTCCCACCGTTTCGATCAACGCGGGATCGGAGGCGAAGATCCTTGCCACCACGCGCGGGAAGATCATCATCAGCACATGCATCACGAAATTGAAGGAGAACATCACCGTGATGGTGATGCGGAAGGCCTCCTTGAGGCGTGCCTTGTTGCCGGCACCGAAATTGTAGCTCAGGATCGGCGTTACGCCCTGCGTGAAGCCCGTGAGCGGCACGCTCACGATCTGCATGGCCGAATGCATCACGGTCATGGCGGAAACATGGATGTCGCCGCCGTGGTTGCGCAGGCCGCTGTTCAGCACGAAGCCGATCAGGCTCTCCGTGGAGGCCATGACGAAGGGGGCAACGCCGAGCGACAGAATGGAAAGCACCACCGGTGCCTGCGGCTTCATTAAGGAAGGTCGGATGCGAAGGGAGGCTCTGTGGGAGAAGAGGAAGGAGAGGATCCATGCGGCGCTCACGCCCTGCGCGATCACAGTTGCCAGTGCTGCGCCTGCCACGCCCATGCCCAGCCCGAAGATCAGAATGGGATCCAAAACAATGTTCACGGCGGCTCCGAGAAGCACGGAGAGCATAGCGATGCTCGCGCGCCCTTGCACGGTGATGAAGGAATTGAGTCCAACGGTCACCTGCACGAAGAAGGTGCCGAGCAGATAGATGCTCAGATATTCCTCGGCGTAGGAGAAGGTGTTTTCCGAGGCGCCGATCAGATGAAGCAGGGGATCCTTGGCGGCGTAGGTGGCCGCCGTGCAGAGCAGGGAGAAGAGGATCAGGAGCGTAAAGCCATTCGCAAGGAGCCGTTCGGCCTGCTCGCGGTTTCCCTTGCCCAGCGCGATCGCCGCTCTCGGCGCACCGCCTCCCGAAACGAATTGGGCAAAGGCGGCAATGAGAATGGTGATGGAGGAGGTGATGCCGATGCCTGCGAGGGCGTCGGTTCCGATCTCGGGAATGTGACCGATATAGATGCGGTCGACCACGCTGTAGAGCAGATTGACAAATTGCGCCAGAATGGTGGGAAGAGCCATGGAGAGGATCAGCGGGAGCATCCGCCCGGTGGCAAGTCTTCGTTCTCTTTCTAATTTATCCATGTTCGATCAATTACCTTCTTCGAGTCTGAGAAGCTCAGGATTTTGGGGAGCTTTTTTTCATGGAGAGCAGGGTGGTGACTCCGCAGATCACGGTGGCGGCGGCGGAAAGCACCAGCAGAAGCGTGAACACGCTTGCCCAGCCGCCGCTTCCCTTGGACATTGCGCCCAAAAGCGTGCCTGCCACGGCACTGCCGACGTAGCAGAGCGTGTCGAGCGCGCCTGCCAGCATGCCGGAGTTGATGCGATCGCGGTTATCCAGCGGGAACATTCCCGTGACGATATTGTTTACGGAGGCCATCATGCAGGCCAGAGAGATGAAGAGAACCATCACGGCGGCGAGGGGGGCTACGTTGCGCGTGGTGAGAATGCCGACCAACAGAAGGGAGGCTACGCCGTATTCCAGCGCACAAACCAGCGTGTGGTTGCGAAGTCGACGATAGAGCGCACGCCCGATGAAGGCGCCGAGAATGGAAAAGAGCGGGAGCAGCAGCGTGAGAATAATGGAAACGGAGCTGGGGAGAGAGAAGGCATCCTTGAGATACTTGGGGAGCCAGTTGTTCACGCCGTCCTTGATGAAGCCGTTTGCCACGGCGGAAACGCAGATCACCGTGAGTGCCATGAGGAACACGCCTCCCAGAGGGGCGCGCTTTTCGGGGACGCTTGCGGCAGGCTCCGATTCCTTAGCGGGGGCAACGGCGGTTTCGCGGGGGGCCTTGTCCAGCTTGGCGCGAAGCAGGAACCAGAAGAGTGCCGCCGAGCAAAGGATGCCGGAGGCCACGAAGAATGTGATGCGCCAATCGCCCAGTGCCACGAAAAGGGCGGAGCTTCCGAAGGCGAGCGCCGTGCCAACGGCAACGGTGGAGCTCATGGTGATGATGGCGCGATCCAGCTTTTCGTCGGGAACCTCGCGGGAGAGCGTGCGGATGATCAGACTCCAGAGCATGGATTGTGCCGCGCCGTTGAGAAGCCAGATGAGGAGCATCAGCTTGGGATCGGAGGCGAGGGGCAGGAGCAGATTGCAAAGCCCCGAGGCGGTGAGCGCACCGGTGATCACGTATTTCGGATTGTAGAATTTGCAGAGAAGGCCGTTCACAAATTGCCCAACGCCGTAGGTAATGGCAAAGGCGGAATACACCATGCCCGCCTGCGCCTCGGTGATGGAAAGCGCCTGAATGATCTCCACAAGACTGGCGGAATAGTTGAGGCGTCCAACGTAGGCGGCAACGTAGATGATCCAGCAGCCGAGGATGAGCAGGTTGGAATCCTTATGTGAAAAATACGATTTCATGAAAAGAGCCTCCATCGTTCAAAAAATACAGTATATTATAGCACTTTCGGCAGGAATTGTCAAGGGATAATCGCATCAAAGGCAAGGGGGAGGATGCTTTTTCAAAAACGATTGACAAGCGTGCGAAAATGGAGTATAATAAATGCAGTATTTTAGAATCGATGGAGGCTTGAAATGGCGATCCGATACGTATTGTTTGATCTGGACGGCACACTGCTGCCGATGGATACGAAAAGCTTTTTCAATAGCTATATGAAGTGCCTGACCGCGCATATGGTTCCCCACGGCTATGAGCCGAAGGATTTTGTCGGCTGCGTTCATCGCGGTCTTGCGGCCATGCTGAGGAACGACGGCAGCCGCACCAACGAGGAGCGGTTCTGGGAGGTGTTCCGCGCCGCCTACGGCGAGGAGCGGGCACAAAGCGCCCATCCGATTTTGGAGGCGTTTTATCAAACGAGCTTTGAGGACCTGCGCGCGGAATGCGGATTTACGCCCCGCGCAAGGGAAACGGTGCGGCTTGTCCGCGAGCTGGGCTTCGGCGTTGCCTTGGCCACCAGCCCGCTGTATCCCGCCGTTGCCACGCGAAGCAGGATCCAATGGGCCGGGCTTTCCGAGGCGGATTTCGATCTGATCACCACCTTTGAAAATTCCTGCTATGCCAAGCCCCTACAGGCCTACTACCGCGCGGTGGCCGAGGCACTGGGAGTGGCTCCCGAGGAATGCCTGATGGTTGGAAACGATATCTCCGACGATATGCCGGCCGCGAAGGCGGGTATGCGCGTGTTTCTGCTCACCGATCATCTGATTGCCAAGGAGGGCGAGGATCCCGCGGAATATCCCTGCGGCTCCTTCGACGAGCTTCAAGCCCATATTCGCGCTCTGCGGAGCTGATCATTTTCCCGCGCTTGCGGAGAAGGTCTTTGCGGCGGCGGTGAGACTGTAATTTTTGCTGCCGATGCGAATGGCCTCCCAATCGGCGGGAGAGCCTGCATAGCGCACCGAGGTGAGATAGGCGCATTGATAGAAGGCCATGTCCGCGATCTCGGTGACGGCAGAAGAAAGGAACACCGAGGAGCCCGCCCGCATGGGAGGATAGAGCAGGAGGGTTTTGCCGTCGGCGGTGTAGAGAACCCCCTCATGATCCCGATAGGCGGTGCTGCGCTCGTCCACGGATACATGGATCAGCTCGGGACAATCGGCAAAGGCAAGCTCGCCGATGCGCTTCACCGTGGAGGGGATCTGCACGGCGGTCAGCGTTTTGCACCCCATGAAGGCGCGATCGCCGATCTCGGTGACGGCCTCCCCCTCGGGAGAGCGTTCGGGAATCGTGACGAAGGCATCCCGACAGGTTCCGATGCCAACAAGTCGGCAGGTGCCGCTGCCGAGGCTTTCAAACACCAGCCCAATGCCGCTTTCGGGAGCCTTCGTTGGGGCTTCGGTAGCGGGAGGTGCGGCTTCGGGCGTAGTGGAAAAGGTTGGAATATAGAGATCGGGCGTTGGCGGCTCGGTGGGGGGCTCCACGGCATCGGGCTCGTCCCGATTCATCACCGAGAGGCTGATCAGCGCCACGGTGAGCGCCAATCCGATGGCGAACACGATGGCAAGCGCAATCATCAGGATCTGTGTTTGCGGTTTCATGAGATTGTGGTTCCTTTCTTTTTTGAATGTAAGAACATTATGACAGACGGAAGCCGATCTGTCAACGAAAATCGTTCCCTCCGATCCGACGGAAATCGGCCGGTTGCCCGATAAAAAAACGGCAAAGGACGGCAGAAGCGGAGGAGAAGGGGAGAAGCGGTCGCTTTTGGACGAAAAAATTTTGGAACGGGAGGAATATAAAATGACCTACGTGATGTCGGATCTGCACGGACAGTATGAAAAATTTCTGGCCATGCTGAAGAAGATCGGGTTTTCGGATCGGGATGAATTATACGTGGTGGGCGACGTGGTGGACAGAGGCCCCCATCCCATCAAGCTGCTTTGGGATATGAGCATGCGGCCAAACGTATTCCCTCTGCTGGGCAATCACGATTGGATCGCCATGAGCCTTTTGAAAAAGCTGAACACGGAGATCACGAAGGAAAATCTGGAAACCCATCTGAATGCCGATTGGCTGGAGGCCGTTTCCATGTGGCTGCAGGACGGCGGCGAGACCACGCTGAAGGAATTTCGCGCGCTCACTCCCGACGATCGGGAGGCCGTTCTCGACTATCTTTCGGAATTCACGCTTTTTGAGGAGCTGGAGGTGGGCGGTCGCTCCTTTGTGCTTGTGCATGGGGATCTGCCCGACTTCTGCCCCGACCGCCCCTTGGAGGACTACGACGGCATGGGCATGATCCATTCCAGAGCCGACTATGAGCGGGAATATTATCCCGATCGCTATCTGATCACGGGACACACGCCAACCTGCGAGATCGGGGAGGCTTATCGCGGCAGGATCTATCGGGAGCATCGCCACATTGCCGTGGATTGCGGTGCGGGCTGGGATCTGCCGCTGGGGTGCATCCGTCTGGAGGATCTTGCGGAATTTTACGTTTGAGCGCCGGCGATGCAAAAATGCCTCAAGCCGTTGATTTTTCGGTTGGAATATGCTATAATGAGGAAGCGTAGTGAAGAAAACGGGTGCGCCGATGCACCCTTATGAGGAGGTGGAGACATGGCAAGATTAACCGTTGGCGAGGCGATTCTGCCTCATGGGCTCTGCCTGGCGCCGCTGGCGGGCGTGAGCGATCGCTCCTTTCGCCGAATGGCCAGAAGATTCGGCGCAGAATATACCGTGAGCGAGATGGTGTCGGCCAAGGCGCTCTGCTTCGAGCAGAGATGCAAGCGTCCCTCGGCCGAGGCCAAGCTGAGAACGGCGCCGCTGGCAGCCGTTTTGCGGGAGGAATTTCCCATGGCGGTTCAGCTGTTCGGCTCGGAGCCTGCCTATTTTGCGGAGGCGGCAAGGCTTTTGGAAAGCGGAAGCTATCTGGGCGCGGAGGGGGAGATCCCACCCGTGGCCATCGATATCAATATGGGATGCCCGATGACGAAGATCGTTACGAACGGGGAGGGAAGCGCCCTGATGAAGGATCCGACACGCGCGGCGGCCATCGTTTCGGCCGTAAAGGCGGCGGTGAAGATTCCCGTCACGGTGAAGTTCCGCTCCGGCTGGGATGCGAGTCATATCAATGCCGTGGACTTTGCCAAGCGGATGGAGGAGGCCGGCGCCGACCTGATCTGCGTGCATGGGCGAACAAGAGCGCAGATGTATGCGCCTTCTGCCGATTGGGGCATTATCCGCGCGGTGAAGGAGAGCGTTGCGATCCCCGTGATCGGAAACGGAGATATCTTCACGGCGGAGGATGCGCTCCGCATGATGGAGGAAACGGGATGCGACGGCGTGATGATCGCCCGAGGCGCCCGAGGGAATCCCTGGATCTTTTCGGAGCTTCGTGCCGCGATGGACGGAGAGCCGTTTGCATGCCCCACGGTGCAGGAGCGGCTGGAAGTGGCCTTGGAGCACGTGGAGGATCTGATCGCGGAAAAGGGCGAGCGAGTGGGACTCTGCGAGGCCAGAAAGCACATGGCGTGGTACACGCACGGGCTTCGCGGCTCAGCTTCGGCAAGAGGGCGGCTGATGCTGGCGGAATCGGTGGAGGAGATCGCTTCCATCTTCCGCGAGCTGGAAGAAATCGACGCTTGCGAGGAAAATCTGTAAAAAAACAAAAAAAATTCAAAAAAGCTCTTGACAGAAGACTGAAAATCGTGTATAATCTTAAAAGATAGTTTATTGAGGAAATCTTGAGAAATTATCTCTTTTTACTGGCGGAGGGAGGGATATTAATGGCAGAGATCAGAGTGAAAGAAGGCGAGTCTCTTGACAGCGCTCTTCGTCGCTTTAAGCGTGTAACGGCCCGCTCCGGCACCCTCGCAGAGCTTCGTAAGAGAGAATACTACGAAAAGCCGAGTGTGAAGCGCAAGAAGAAGTCTGAAGCAGCCAGAAAGCGCAAGTACAAATAATCGTACTGCAGCAAAAAGCAAAAAACGGATGCAAAGCCAAATGGCGGAGCATCCGTTTCTTTGTTTTTTGTGGCCAAACCGCTCCTCTGTTTTGATTTTTTTGCACTTGATTGCTCAATTTGCAAACGGTGATTGACAAAAATGCAAAAATGTCTTATGATATAGAAAAGACAAGATCAGAACAGATCGGGGGAGAGCATGATGAAGAGGATCGGATTTGCAATCGTTGGAAGCGGAGCGGCGGCTCGCCTGCACGCGAAGGCTCTGCAGATGACCAAGGATGCGGAATTGATCGGGATCTACAGTGCCGATCCTGCGGGAGCAGAGCTTCTGGCGGAGGAATTCGGCGTTCGGAGATTTGAGTCCTGGGAGGCTATGGTGAATTGTTCGCAGGTGGAGGCGGTGAATATCTGCAC
>JAZRCQ010000046.1:0-12682 GCA_045659845.1 Eubacteriales bacterium | reverse complement strand
TCCCCGTAGGCGATCAGTTTGCGGCTCCGATGCCCGGGCATCGGCGGCTCCTCGCCCTCCAGCTCCACGTCGCAAACGTCGATCCTGCGCCCCCAAGGGAAGCACAATTCGATTTCCTTCTCGCCGCTTCCCAAGGAGATCTCCATCACGCCCTCGGTCACCTCGTCGCAAACGAAGCCCATCTGCTTCACGAGAGCACCGTTGCAAAAGAGATCCAGTCCCCCAAAGGAGCGGCTGGAGCCGGGCAGATTGCGGAAGCGGAAGCGCAGACGCTCCGAGGAGGTGCGGAAGGCCCAGCGCACGTTTGCCGAGGCTCTCGCCTTTTCCCAGAATGCGGGCCGATCCAGATAGCATTCCTCCTGCCCCTTTGTCATGCGGCAAAAGCGGATCCAGCCATCCTCCTGCTCCATTCGGACCACGCCGCGCGTGATCGCCTTGATTTGCTCATAGCTTAATTTCATGTCATTCCCTCTTTCGTTTTTGCAGTACCTCTTCAGATACCGCAGGCCGATGCTCGGCTTGAAAACACCGTGGAGCCTCACGGAGCGCGAGGTTCCACGGCTTTTTGACTTATGCCTCCACGCCGTCGCGAACGAATTCGGCAATGTCCGAAGGCACAAGCCCCATCTTCTCGGCCACCGTCTCTCCGAAGCGGATCCGTTCCAGATCCTTCAGAGAATGGGAATCGGTGGCAAAGGTGAACTTGCAGCCCATGCGCTTGGCAATGGAATAGGCGCGGATCAGCTGGTTGGTGTCCAGATTTTCATCGCAGGTGCGGATAGAATTCAGCCCCAGCTCCATATTCACGCCAAGGCTTGCCGCCTTTGCAAAGCATTCCTCAAAGGTGGAATCCGGAATATGGCTCAGCAGGAAATTCTTATCCTTGATGCGAAGCGTGCCCGCCAGCCCCGAGAAGGGATGGGCAATGGAAACCGGCTTCTTGCGGACGATCCTGCGGAAGGTCTCGTTTTCCAGCAGGCCCATAAAGTTATTGACCAGCGTTTTGTTGGTGAAGGAGATCACGTCCACCTCCAGCTCGGGAAAGATCTTTCGGATGTCCGCCTCGGTGAGGGCATCAGCCATCACGTTGATCTGCTCCTCGGGCATAAAGGAAAACTGCTCAGCAAGCTTTCTTCTGATCTCTTCTCTCGCCTCCACGATCTCGGGAAAATCAAACATATTGTAGTTTTTCATCTGCAGATGAGAGGCGGCGAAGAGCAGATAATCGAAATGCTCCGCTCCCTCCTCCGACATCCCCAGAAGATCCATGCAGGCGGCGTAGTCGGCCTCTGCGCCAAACATCACGCGCATGCCTGCGGGGGCCTGCGAAAGGGCAAGCCTTGCCTCCTCGGCAATGGCAATGGTCTGATGCTTATACCACCGATAGACCGGCTTCACTCTTTCATCCCAGAGATGATTGGAAAGTCCCACCACGCGCATTCCCAACTCGCGCTCCTTTTCCAGGAGCGCGGCGGTGCTGAAGGCTCGATCCATGCAGCAATGGGAATACACGTTGTGAATGTGAATGTCACAGTATACTTTCATCGGGTGTCAGTCCTCCAAGCGATTCCCGCTCAGGAGATCCATTCAGCAGCGTTGAAGTCGATCTCCACACCGTAGCCGGAGGAGGTACCGCTCAGAACGGAAAGCTCGATCGTTGCATCCTTCACGGCGTTGATGCGATCGGCCAGCGTCTGGGCCAGCGCATCAGCGGTGGATGCGGTGTAGGTGAGAACGAAGTTGCCGGAGATCTCTCCGCCCGCAGTCTCGCAAGCGGCGGTCACGGCGGCGCTCAGATCCGCGTTGGCGGAATCCGCGAGGCAAACGATCTTCACCATGGGGCCGTTTGCGGCTCTCACGGCAGCGAGGAAGGAGGCGTAGGCGGCAGTAAGATCTGCGGCGGCCACGCCGGAGGTCAGATCCACAGCACCCAGATCCAGCACCACAACGTCGGCGCCCTTGGTGTAGTCGCCGGTCTTGGCATAGCTGTTTGCGATGGGAGCGGTGCCTGCGGTCAGGCCCTGTCCCTCACCTGCCACGATGGCATAAGCGGCATTCAGCTTGCCTGCGGTGAGATAAGCATACGCCTTGGTAACGTCGGTGCCGAGCAACGAGCCGTCGCCAACGAATTCCACGCGCAGAGCCTGCTCGTCGGCGATCTTCACAAGCTCGCCCTCGAAGGTGGCATTGTAGAAGGAAACGGCGCCAACGCTTGTATCGGAGAGACGAACAACGCGCACGGTGTGGTCACCCTCGGTGACGTTGGGGATCTCAATGTTCTTCACGCCGTTCACAACGAAGGTGTCGGAGCCCTCGGCGTTCTTCCATACCTGACCGTCCACCAGCACGCGGAAGGAGCAGGCATTGGCAGTTCTGGTTCTCACCTTCACGGTGCCGCCCTTGCTCTTGATGGAGATCTCAAAGCCGGAGCCGGGGTTATCGCAGTTGATCACGGCATCGGAGGTGTTCTCGCGGATGCCAAGGAAGCGGATGCCCTCGGTGGTGGAGTTCAGCTTCACCACAGTCTCGGTGGAGTTGCCGCCGATCTCGGGAATGGGATCGGTTGCGGGCTCCTGCGGAGCGGTGGTCGCTGCATCGGGAGCGGAGGTGGCGGGGGCTTCGCCGGAGCCGTCACCGCAGGAAGCCAGAGCCAGCAGCATCACGGCTGCAAGAAGACAAGCAAGAATTCTGTTTTTCATTTTCTGATCCTCCTTCCATTAAGACTGAACAAGCACGCCATTGCTGAAGGCAACGGTGGTGGCAACACCGGAGATCACAGCGCCCGTATCGGCATTCACCAGATAAGGCTTCACGATGAACACCACGTTGGTGTCGGCAGGCACGTTGTTCACCACGGCGGCGGAGAAATATTTCTCCGTGCTTGCCAGATCGGCAGGGGTGTAGGCCACGGTCTTGCCCTCGGCATTGGTGCCGGTGAGGCTTTCATAAACGGTCTTCACGGTCACGTTCGCGCCGCCAACGGTCTCGGGCTTCTCGCCTCCGCAGATGCGGATGATCTCAAAGCCTGCGTTCGCGTATCCCTCAACGGAGGGAAGCGTGGAGATGAATCTCACGTTGAACACGCCGTTTGCCGCGGCAGAGCTCTGCACGTAAACCTGATTCTGCAGAGTGGTGGCAGCCTTCCATGCGGCCTCGTCGGCGTAGGAAGCGGTGTCGCTCTCGGCAGCCTCGCCGGTGCCAACGGGATTCAGATCGCCCGCATTCACAGCCACGTTGCCCTTCAGCGTGAGAGAGCCGGCGGTGAGCTTACCAACGAAGGTGCCTGCCACCGATTTGGTTTCGGAAAGGTTTGCTCCAAGGCTCACGGAATTGGTGATGGAGCAGTTTGCAGAGTTATTCAGATCGCCGATGAAGCCGCCGGCATAGTGACCGGGGTTGTTGGTGATGGCGCCGAAATTATAGCAATTATTGATGGAGAAGGCATCCTTGACCTCGCCGATGAGGCCGCCGATACCAACGGAAGCGGTGGCAGTGCCGCCGCAGATCTCACCGTAGTTCACGCAGGACTCCATCACGATGCCGCCCTTGCCGCGTGCGCTTCCGATGAAGCCGCCGTTCTTGAAGTTTTCAAGGCGCACCACGCTCATAGAGGTGGCGGGACGGCTCACCTTGCCGTAGTTGACACACTTAGTGAGAGTCACGCCCGCGTTGCCGTTCATTCTGGCCAGGAAGCCTGCGGCCGCACTCACCATGCCGACGCCGTTTCTGATCAGCTCGATCTCAATGATGCCGTTGTTCACGCAGGCGATCATATTGAGCGCGCCGTTGGTCATCACGCCAACAAAGCCCGAAACCCAAGGACGCTCGTTCGTGGTGGTCTCCAGATTGATGGAGCGGATGGCTGCATTGTTCGCGCAGGAGGCGATCTTCAGATTGCCGGAATCCACGTTTCCGATAAAGCCTGCCACGCCCTTTTGGTCGCCGGTGAGACGAACGTTCATCTCCACCTCGTTGACGCAATTGGTGATGGTGGTGTCGCCCTTGGAGTTGCCTGCAAGCGCGCCGATGTGGGAGGCGAACTGATACATCTCATCGGCAGAGCCAACACAGCCCTTGAGGGTGAGATTCTTCACAGTTGCACCGTTGAGACCTTCAAAAAGGCCAACGGAAAGATTGGTGATGGCAAAGCCTGCGCCGTTGAGCGTGCCCGAGAACTCGGCCAGAGGCGCAGTGAGAGCGGAAGCATCCACGTCGGCCAGCAGAGTTACCTCAGCGGCGGCGTGGGTTGCATAGTCGGCAACAAACTGGGTGAAGGTCATGCTCTGCTCGCCAACGCGAATGGTCTCGGCCTCGGTTGCCCCAACGGGGATCAGGAGGGCGGTGACCAGAAGGGCCAGCGAAAGAAGTCCGGAAATCAACTTTTTCATGACTTTTTTCTCCTTTTTTACATTTCAGAATTAAAATGGGGGGTCAGCGAGTCCATTCGGAATCGCCGAAGCTCACGCCATCTCCCTCTCCCTCGGGGATCAGCTCCAATTTTCCTGCGGGATTCTCCACAGGCGGAAGGGGATCAACGGGAGACACGGGCGGCGTGACGGGAGCGCCTCCCTGATCGTCGGGGATCACGGGAACGCTCGTGGGATCCTTGGGCAGCTTTTCCAGCTTGAGAATGGGAAGCAATGCTTGGAAATACTTCTCATGCTCCAAAAGGGAGGGATGACCGCTTGCCGTTCGATCCATCTGCACAAGATAGGCATTCTTTGCCGTGCCGCCGAATTCGGCAACCGCCGCGATGATGGCGTTGGCAAAGGTGTCGTTCATGGTGTTATAGAGGCAGAAGATCTTACAATCGCCGCCGTTTTTCTCGGCCACCGTCCTCAGAAACGCCAGATAGGAGGCCTTGAAGGCGGCTTCGGTGATGTTATCGGAGCTTCGCTTGCTGTAATCATTGGTGCCGATGTTGATCACCACCATATCGGCCTTGCGAGCAAAATCATATTCCTTTTCCTTGCTTCGCAGAATGCTTGCATAGCGATAGCCGGAGGTCATTTCGGGATTGCCATAGATCAGGCCCTTGCCCGAAAGAGCCGTAACGGAATAGTCGGCATTCAGTGCCTCCGCCAGCATCAGGGGATAGGCCAGCGTGCCGTCCTGATCGGTGTAGGCCCCTTGATGGTTGCCGATATTGCCCCAGCCGCAGCTGATGCTATCGCCAACGAACTCGATATAAAGCTCCCGATCGGCAGGAGCCGTTTTTTTCACAACGCCTCGGAAGGTCACCGTCAGAAGCTGCGCTCTTGCCAGCGTGTAGCCCGTCACCTTCACCAAGCGAATGCGATGCTCGCCTGCCGGCACGTCCTTCAGAACGATATTGGTGGCCGCGGTCTCAACGGTGTAGTAGAGCTTTCTACCGTCGCCTCTCCATTCCTTGCCATCCACGTAGGCGCGGAAATAGCAGCTTGCCGTGGCGGAAGCGCGGAAGGTGACGTCGCCCCCTCCGTGGAGGATATCCAGCTCGATGCCGGATCCCGTCCAGTCGCAGGTGATCGCATTTTCCGCAGGCTGATTTCTCACGCCGAGGATCTTGATGCTCTCGGAGAGACCTGCCAGCTTATAGGCGACCTCCTCGGCAGGAAGCTCGTCAGAGGGAGCCTCCTGCGTGGGGGATTCCTGCGAGGGAGCCGCACCGCCGGTGAGAGCGGATTCGGAGGTGGCGCCGTTGCCGCCTCCGTCCGCAGTGCATCCAAACAAGCACAAAGCAGAAAGCATCGTTGCCGAAGCTAATAAAATGGACATCAGTCGATGCTTTTTCATGGGATCAGCCCTTCACCCAATCGTCGCCGTTGTAGTCGTAGCCGTCCTCTGCGCCGTTGCCGAGGCTCAGGCTGGTGGCGATCACGTCGGTCAGGTTCAGCTCCACGATTTCAGAAAGCGGGGAAAGATAATTTTTCTTCATCATTTTAGTCTCCTTTCACGAATAACGATTGCAATCAAGCAGCCGCAGATGCAAAGGTGGTGAGCATGGTCTCGCCATAGGTCACAACGTCGCCCTCCACCACGTAAGGTCTCACGTGGAAGGTTACGGAGCCGTCAGCGGGAACGCCCTCGATCACAAAGGGAACGAAGTACTCAGCGCCGTCCTTTTCTGCTGCGGGATCGTACACGGTGCCGTCGTTGCCCAGCAAGGAGGAGTAGGCCTTGGTGGTGGTCTTCACGATAGCGCCTGCGCCGTTTGCATCGGAGCGGATGATCTCAAAGCCGACCGCATCGTATGCCAAGGAGGAAACGGTGGTCACGATTCTCACCTTAAAGGTGTTGGTGGCGGTGTCAACGGCAGTCTTCTGATAACCGATCACGTCGATCTCGGGGGTTGCGGCCTCCCAAGCGGCACGGTCGGCAACCATAGAGGTGGAATCCATTCCGCTGTAGGAAAAATTCTCGGTCTTATTACCCTTCGTTACTACATGTCCAAGCTCAACGGCAGAGGCCTCGGGTGTTCCCACCAGCACGTTGCCATCAAATACCAGCTGACCTGCGGAAATTTGTCCGATCAATGCGGCTGCGGCTGCATCGGAGGGAGCGTGTACACAATTCTGAATGCTGTAGTTGCATGCAGCGGTCTTGTTTAACAAGCCAACCAAGCCGCCATCGTAGCTGGTATCGCCCACGTTTCCGTAGTTATAGCAATTCATCAAAAACACCTGACCCTGATTTTCGCCAATCATGCCACCTGCGGTGTCTTTGACGTTGATATTTCCAAGATTCAGGCAGTACTGCATGGTTATCACACCGGTTTCGTTGGTTCTCATGGAACCGCCAAAACCGCCCGCTCTGTATTTTGAACCGAGAGGCTCCACGCTACCAAAACCGATATCTCCGGTATTCACGCACTTCTTCAATGTCATGTTAGATGCGTTCACTTCGATACGACCGCAAAAACCACCTATGTTACACCAATTCTGGGAGGAGGCAATCACGTCACCGTTGTTCACGCACGCAGTTGCGTTGAATTCGCATCCTGCAGCGGAAATAGTACCAACAAATGCGCCGCCCTGGATCTGAACGTTACCCGATCCCAGCAAATTGAGAGTTCCGTTGTTGGCGCAGGAGATCATGTTCAGCTTTCCTGCGCTAAGATTGCCAACCACTCCGCCAACCGCAGCGTTTGCGGTGACGCTAACGTAAAGATCCACGTTGCTAACAACGTTTTGGAGGGTGGTCTCACCGGTGGAGTTGATCGCGATACCGCCAAAATGTACGCCGGTTTCAACTCTTGCCGCAGCGGTTCCGATCGAACCGTTGACAGTGAGATCCTTCACAATCGCGCCGCTCAGCGTATTGAAGAGCGGAACGGAAAGATTGTTGATCGCCTTATCGCCACCGTTGAGAGTGCCGGTGAAGGGGGTTGCGAGAGGTGCGGGGAGTACGGTTGCATCCACGTCGGCCAGCAGAGTGATCTCGGAGGCGGCGTATTTTGCATCGTAGTTCTGAACGAATTCGGCAAAGCTGATCTTCTCTGCGCCGATCTGAAGCTCCTCGGAGCCGCTTGCGGATGCAGGCAGGATCGACAGGAGGGAAAGTGCCATCGTGAGCACTAAAACGAGGGAAAGAAACTTTTTCATAACTGTCTCCTTATCTGTTTATTAATATCGGGGATGCTTATCCGATCTTTCCGGCGAGAGTGGCAAGCTTATCGGCCCACTTCACGTGCTCGCCGTCATAGATGTTCTTCCAGTTTCCGTTTACATCGGCCACGCCCTTGCGGAAGGAGGCCATGAAGCCCAGATCGTCGTTGAAGAAGCGAACGGTGTCGAACACAACGGAGTCGGAAACCAGATCAAACATTCTTGCGCTGTTTTCATCGGTGCCGTTGTAGCGCTGCTGGAAGAGGCTGTAGTAAACCTCGTCGGAAACAAGGCGATAAGCCTCGGAGCCCAGCGCCTCCAGAATGAGCGTGGACATATCGGTGTTTTTCACGTCCACGGGAACGCCGAACATGGAAACGTTCATCGAGGCAACGCCCGTGTAGTCCTGACGGTCTTCCTTGTTCATCAGCGGCATGGGCAGAAGCGAGAACTTCAGGCCCTGCTGAGCAAACTGGGGAGAATCGGCAACGCCGCCGATATAGAAAATGGACTTGGAATTGGTGAAGGCGGTTGCGCCCGTGATGGCCGCATCCTCATAGGAGCCGCTCATCAGCTTCTGCACCTTCTCAAAATAATCGATGATCTTCTGACCGCCCAGCTCGGGATTCAGAGAAACGCTTCCCTGCTCGTTGATCACGGTGACAAAGCCGCCTCCATAGAGGAAGGCATCACCGCAAACGTTGTTTCTCATGGTGATTCCGTACACCTGCGTGTTGGGATCTCCCGTGATGCTCACCTTATCGAGGCCGAGCATCAGCATGGTCTCCAGCGTCCAATCGTGATCGTCCACCACCTCATAGATGGTTCTGTTGCCCACCAAGGAGGAGAGATTGTAGCTTTCCCAGAGATCCAGATTCACCGTTGCACAGTTAACGTTGCGGATCAAGGTGGGGGAGATGTCGCCGGTGACGAAATAAAGCCGCTCGCCAACGGTGGCCGTGGAGGAGATCTTGGAGGGCCACCAGGGCTTGCTGAGATCCAGGAATTTGGCACCCATCAGATCCTGATAAAGGCCGTTGACGGTGCCGATGCCTGCGCACAGCGTGTACTGGCTCACCAGATCGTACTTCGCGTCGCCCACCAGCACGCTGTTTGCCAGCGTGTCGATAAAGGAGGTTCTGAAATCATAGTTGCCCAAAACCTCGGTGGTGGAAATCGTTACGCCGAAGCGCTCCTCCACCTTCTTTTGGCGGCGATACAGTACCTGCTCCAAAGCCGTGGACTTCGCATCAACCTCCATGCACCATTCCCAGGAGGCCTCCTCCTGCCAGGTGAAGATGTTGAAATCGGAATCGAAGTTGTAGCTTTCGGGGAGGGAGTCCTTGAGATAGCCGTTTGCATCGAGATTCTGATTGACGTTGGGATCGCCGCTCTGCTCGTTGGATGCAGTGGTCACCTCGGGGGTGCTTCCTTCTTCGCCGCAGGCCGCCAGCAGGGGCAGAGCGACCAAAGCAGCCAGAAGAAGAAGCAGGATTCGGGTTCTTCTTTTCATAGCGTTTTTCTCCTTTTTTTGTTTTTTATTTTCGCATATGGGAAGACTGATTCGGGGCGCTCAGAGGAGAGCGCTGCTGTCACCGTCGAGATAAAGGGTGACGTCGGGATGGCGGCGCAGGATCGTGGCGGGGCATTCCTCGCCGATCTCGCCCTCCAGCGTGCGCTTCACCGCGCGCGCCTTGGTGGGAGCGGGAACCACGCAGAATAAATGAGGGGGGCGCGTCATGGTGGGGCAGGTGAGCGTGATGGCCTGCTTGGGAACCAGATCGATGGAGGGGAAGCAGCCGTCGTTCACCTGCTGGCGGCGGCAGGCCTCGTCCAGCTCCACCACCTTCACCGGCTTGGGATCGTTGAAATCCGCCACCCAAGGATCGTTGAAGGCAATATGGCCGTTTTCTCCGATGCCCAGCACCACAATGTCGGGGGGAGTTTGCTCCAGCAGCGCGGCGTAGCGCAGGCACTCGGCCTCGGGATCGGCGGCGGTGGGATCAATGCGGTTGATGCTGCGGAAGGGCACGAGGCCAAACACGTGCTCATCCAGATAGGTGCCGAAACTCTGCTTCAGCCATTCGCCCCGCAGGCCGATGTATTCGTCCATGTGGAAGGCGTTGATCCTGCTCCAATCGATGTCGGCGCAGGCGGTGAGGGAGGCAAGCACGTCGTTTTGCGAGGGGGCGGCGCCAAACACCATGGTCACCTGCTCCTGCTTTTCCAAAAGGCTGAGGATGCAGGCGCGGATATCGGCCGCGGCCACCTCTCCCATTTCCTTGCGGGTTTCAAACTGCTTGACTCTGAGAAGATCCTTTGCAAATTGCTTCATATTTCCTCCTTTTTCGTTACGAAAATGTGATTACGAGAATTTGATATCGGCGATCATGGGAGTGTGGTCGGTCATCCAATGCGTCATATTGTCGATCACGGTCTCATACCGCAGGGCGGAAAAGCCCGCCGTGGTGTAGATGTGGTCGATATAGTTGCCCGAATTGGCACTCCGCTTGCTTCCAACCTTGCCGCATCCGCCCGCACGGTTGATCAGGCCGCCCACGCGATCCGCCTCCACGCGGGTTTCGGTGAGGTGTGCCTCCTCCAGAAGACGGAAATAATCGGCGGTGTCCTGCTTGCTGTTGAAGTCACCCATGGCCACCAGCGGATAGCCGTAGGTTGCGCGCAAGGAATTGATCTTGGCGATCTCCTCCCGGAGGCAGATCTGCACCTTCTCCACGCGATCCGAAAGCTCCCAATGGGTGTTGATCACGGTGAATACCTTGGCGGGCTCGGCCTTCACGCGAAGATTTGCCCAGGTCATAATGCGGATATAGTAGTCCCCGCTCCAATAGGAATAGGGCACGGCCTCGGTTTCCAGCAGCTCCAGCTTATCGCTTCGATAAAGGATGGAGGTCATGTTTAGCTTGCCGTTGTGCTCGGTGTGGATCCAGGTGTACTCGATGCCATACTCCTTCTTCAGCCGCTCCAGCAGAGGGGGAAGGTTTGCTCCCCACACCTCGCAGGCCTCCTGCATGCCAACCACGTCGGGCTGATAATGCGCCAGCATGGAGGCAAAGATCTCCACGCGCTGAGACACGGGCGGCGTGAATTCATTCAGCTCACTGCTATCCAGCTCGCCCCAACGGGCCGTGAGCACGTTGGCGGTCATGATGCGAAGGTCGGCATCCTTGTGAAGTGCCACCTCTTTTTTGGCCATATCGGTTTTCAGATAAGTACCGTCCGCCCCCAGATCGCGGATGTTGTCTGCCAGAGCCTCCAGACACATACGAGCCGAGAAAAGCCCTCCGTAGAGCAGCTGCACCTGCGTTCCCTGCACCCGCACCTCATAGGAAAGCATTTCGGGAAGCTTTTCCGCATAGGAGGCCTCGGAGAGCGTTCGGTTGGTCTTGCCCACCAGAATCTCCTTCTCTCCCTCTGCGGCCAGGCGATCGATAACAAGGGATAGACGAACGCCGTATTTCTCCTCCAGCGTGGTGCGGAAGGAGGCCAGCACGCCCATCACGCCCGCATCGGATTCGTTGTACACGATCTTATATTCCGAAAGCTTCACGCCGTTGATCGTCGGCTCCTGCAGAAGCACGGGAGTTTCCGTGACTTGCTCCACCTCGGGGGAGGTATAAGGCTGGAAGGCCAGCGTTTTGCCCCCCTCGCCTTCGGTTACGTTTTGATTCAGAAGCGACGCCTTGAAGTAATCCAGCATCGCCGTGAGATCCGCATCCTTGGGGGCGGCGTAGACCAGCTTTCTGCCAACCTCGCGGATCACGAATTGACCGTCCTTCACGGCGGCCAGCGCCTCGGCGGTCTCGTCGTAGCCCGTGCGGCCGAACAGGATCTCGGCGGTGGTGGAATCGTAAGGAACACCGCGCTTGACCTCATCGGTCTTGGTGGGCAGCTCCACGCCCGTGGCCGCGGCAATGGCCGCCACGAAATCGTTCACCGCGGTCTTCACCGCCGTGGAGGAATTCTTCGGATACACCACCGTGTAGGGCGAAACGCCGTTTTCCACGATCTTGGTGCGCAGGTCGGGCTCCTGCTCCTCTTTACAGCTCACGGCAATCGGCAATAAGGCGATCATCGCCAGAAGCACCGCGAGACATTTGAGAAATTTCCTTTTGTTCATCAAAAAGTTCTCCCTTCTCGATCTCCTACATTTATTCAATTATATTATAGCATTGAATCAACGCTTCATGGAATGGAATTTCCGACCTATTCATTTGTCATTTTCGACTTTTCCCCTTCCCCTCATCCTTTTTTATCTATTTATTTGACAAATAACAGTGCTTCTTTTTGTTACACTTGCCCTTTTGCCTGCAAATGGCGGAAAATTCATCCTCTTATGCCGCCTTTTCGCCATAGGAGGGTATTGACTTTTCGCCACTCGGATGGTATACTATATTCAATAAACGACTCACGCTCGGAGGATCGGAGAATGTCATTTTACCGCTATGCATTGGAAACGAAGGAGCAATATATCCGTTCCCTCACGCCTCTTGCCAAGGAGGTGGCGGGTCTTCGCCACTATTCCTATCGCTACTACACCTCCCATATCGACACGCCCCATCCATTTCACGTGGCCTCTCTCGGCCATGAATCCAGCTGGCCAAACAAACGAAAAACCTCCGGCAGCGGGCAAACCAATCGCTTCCGCATCCGCTACGTGATCCGCGGCTCGGCTTATTTCAACGGCCAATTGGTGACGGCCGGGCAGTTTTTCTTCAATCTCCCCGAGGAGGACTACGTTTTTGAGGTGAGGGAGGCTCCCTTTGAATTTTATTACGTTGGCGTTTCCGGCTCCGGCACCGACGACATCGTGAAATCGGCCGGCTTTCTCGATATTCCCCGCATCGCGAGCTGTCCCTTTATCCATCGCATCCCCGAGATCCTCGATCCGCCCCTGCTCTGCGATAATCTCTCTCGCGATCCCGACTACTATCTGATCTCGGTGTTCATGGATCTGATCTCCCTGCACCGCCCCCACAACGAGGCGGAAAAGAACTCGACCGAGCGCTCCTCCTACTCTTACTACTGCCAGGCCCTCAGCTTCATCCGCGAATATCTCTCCGAGGGGATCATGC
>JAZRCQ010000045.1:0-11791 GCA_045659845.1 Eubacteriales bacterium | reverse complement strand
CGTCTCGATTCGTCGAGACTCCCTTTTTGTGCGCTGCGAAACCGATCGGAATGCCGACCGCAGGCGCAATGTTGAGCGAATGGTGTGCGCCTGCGACTCGGATAAAATAAGGGATCTTGAGAGGCATTCTTTTCCTTTTTTGCCTGTTTGTCTCTCCTGTTTGTTCGCATATCCGAACACGGGTTGATGTTTGTCCGACTATCCGAACAGAGAAGGACAAAACAACCAAAAACGGGAATCCGCTTTTTTGCATAATTACCTAAAAGAACCTTCTTTTTATTAGAACCTTGACAACAGACGATCCATGTTGTATAATATAAGCGAGTGGATGAGCCTTGGCTTTTCCATATTTGCTTGAATAAGAAAACTTTAAATGTCCGAAATGCCGAACAATGGCAGAGGAGGAAAGGAGTGGCTATGGCAATCGATTTTAATCCGATCATGGCAGCCGGATGCGACAAGGAGGATGCGATGCGCTCTCCCGTGATCGTTAAGGAGATTCCCGAGGAAGCGCGCAACTGTAATCGGCTCTTTCAGGGGGTGCCCGCGATCGAGCGAACTCCGGGAGGCAGGATCTTTTTTGCTTTCTACACGGGCACCGACGACGAGGGCATCGGCAACTATGTTCCCCTGTTTATTCGGGAGCCGGATTCCAAGGGAGGAGAGGAGCCTCATTTTCTCGTGATGCCCTCCAACCGCGAGACCTGCCGCACCTACGATCCCTGCCTTTGGATCGATCCCAAGGGACGCCTGTGGTTTTTCGTGGCACAGAGCTACACCTACTATGATGCCAGATGCGGCGTGTGGGCCATGGTTTGTGAGGATCCCGATGCGGAGAAGCCGGTGTTTTCCGAGCCGCGCAGAATTGCAAACGGCATCATGATGAACAAGCCCATCGTTCATCGCGGGCGCTGGCTGCTGCCTTGTGCGATCTGGGATAAATTCAAATCGTCCTACAACAGCATTCCCGAGGAGCGCTTCTCAAACGTCTACGTTTCCGAGGACGAGGGGGAAAGCTTCCGATTGCTGTCTCACACGGACTACCACGACCGATACGTGGATGAGCATATGATCGCCGAGCTGAGCAACGGCAAGCTGATGATGCTGATCCGCGGAAAGCACGGGATCGGCCGCGCGATCTCTGCAAACGGCGGAGAAAGCTGGAGCGAGGCGGAGGATAGCGGCTATGGAGGCCCTTGCTCCCGATTCTGCTTCAAGCGCCTGAAAAACGGCAGGCTTTTGCTGGTGAATCACTATAAATTCACACAGCGCAATAATCTCACCGCCATGCTTTCCGAGGACGATGGAAAAACGTGGAAGGGCTTTCTGATGATCGACGAGCGCAAAGACGTTTCCTATCCCGATGCCGTGGAGGCGGAGGACGGCTCGATCTATATCATCTATGACCGCGAAAGATACAATGCCAGAGAGATCCTGATGGCGAAGATCACGCAGGAGGATATCATGGCAGGTAAGCTCGTTTCGGAGGGCTCCGAGCTGCGTGTGCTGCTCAACCACGCCTACGGGGAGGTTCAGGAATGAGATCTCGTCTGGTCCGCGGAGCTGCCGCAATGCTTCTGTTGCTCCAGCTTTTGCTGCTTGTTTGCTCCTGCGGCGATGGAAACGATCCCGCAGAGGAGACCGGTGTGTCGGCGGATACGTCGGCCGAGCTGATTCAAAAAACAACCGAGGCATTGACCGAGGCGGGCTTGGGAGGAACTGAGGTGACGGAATATACCGTGTTTGAAACGGGTAGAGGCTCCATGGTGGCTCCCGTGATTGATATTCAGACTGCACTCAATAGCCATAGCTACGATTATAATCGCATCCGCGAGGAAATGCGGATCCTTGCCGATTTGGGCTTCACGAGGGTTTATTTTGTGGTTGCCACCAACGGCTTCGGAATGTCCTGCTGGCCGAAGTGGGATAATGCTACCAATCGCTATATTTCTGGCTACACCTTCGTTATGCGCAATTGCAAGGCACTGGCAGGCGACCCGAATCGTTTCTACATTACTGCCTGCAAGAATGCGGGCATGGAGGCCTTTGCCATCTATAAGCCCTATGAGGGCGGCGGAACGGCAACCGTTCCCGAATCGGTTGCACAGCTCAACAATACCGTGAGCAACGCGTGGATCTCTACGCTGGGGGGCTACATCTACCACACAGATTCCTTTATTGCGGAGCATCCGGAATATCGGATCCAAAGAAAGGCCGACACCGAGCGTCACGAGGAGCTACCCGTCACCTCTCTGGAGATCGATTTCATTCTCAGCTCCTATCGGGCGGGCAACACGATCTTTTCAAACGGTGTTTCTGCATCTGCCGTGAAGAATGCGGCAGAGAATTGCACCCTTTGGATGAGCGGGGACAATGGAACCTATGCGCCCTATGGCGGCACCTTCAGTATCTCCTTCAAGGAGAAAAAGGAGGTCGCTTCCAACACCAGCGGAGTGGACGTTGGCACCTATAACTACGTCACTCTGCGGCTGGAGGGCCTGTCCGCAACCTATGAGCAGGCGAAATATTTCGCTGTTACGTTCGAGGATTCCTCCGTCTTGCACACCATGCCTCATAGCGGCTTCCGCCTCTACAATGGGGAAACGTTGCTGTCTTCCACGGTCACGTCCTTCTGCCGTTATCCGGCCAATAAGAGTGACACGCCGAAAAATCACGATTGGGGCAACGAGGCCTCCAAGCCTCTGTCCGGCTCTCTCATCGGCGGTATCAAGGTGGGCGCGAACGGGAGCGTGAGCGGCGTGCAGAAGGGAAGCACTGCGCTGAACGGAAGCGAGGACTTCTATCAATGGGGCTTCTCCTTCGGTTGGATCTACGACACCGAGTTTGCTCTGTATGCAAACAGTGCGGTCTACGGCATCGCCAGAGGTACCATCGAATATGTTCCGGGTGGTCTTTGCGAGGCCTATCCCGAGGTGCGGGAATATTGGCTCAGTCAGATCAAGCTTCTTTTGCAGTACGGTGCGGATGGGATCGACATTCGTCCCGAATCGCATTCCACTATGGTGATCGACTACACCAACTATGGCTACAATCAGCCCATCGTGGATCAATATCAAGCGCTCTACGGCGTGGATATCCGAGCACAGGAGGCCGATTATCTGAAGCTTGCCAAGATCCGCGGAGACTTCTTCTTGGAATTTTTGGAGGATGCCGCTGAATTGACGCATTCCTATCAGGCGTCCTTTCTGACGCACCTTGTGGCCTCCTATGAAAATCCCTCTCTCAGCACAAGTGTGTTTTGCGTAGGGCATTTCACCGATCCGAAGATCATTCTCGATTGGCAGAAAACGGTGGAGCTGTGCGATGAGATCACTATTAAGGACAACACCTACGGCGCCTATAATTCCAAGCTGGCCTCCGAGATCCGCGCATATGCACAGAAGAAGGGGAAGCCCGTTTGGATGCATTCCTATCTCCAGCAGGGAAAAACCGATAATAAGACCTACATCAACGCTGCAGATAAGGACGGCAAGACGGATGGAATCCTTCTCTATGAGCTGACCTTTGATGCGAACTACAGTCCAACCCTGATCCAACAGGTCAAGGAGATTCTGGAGGGGTTGGATTGCCAAAAGGTCACCTACAAAATCAAATAAACGAAAGGGAGAACGAAAATGAAGAAAATGAAGATTCAAAAGGGACTCCTGATGTTGCTCGCCGTGCTGATGCTTCTTCCTGTGCTTGCCTCCTGTGGCTCGGATAAGGGAGAGGCTCCCATTGCCACCACAGCGGCATCCGAAGCAGAAACGAAGCCTTATCTGGATGATCTTCCCGAGCTGGATTTTGATGCCGAGCCGGTTAAGATCCTCACGTGGACCGAGCAGGCAATGTGGGACTGGACGGATGAGCCGAAGCTCGGTGAGGTGATCGACACAGCTCTGTTCACCCGCCAAGAGGTGGTGAGCGACCGTCTCAATGTGGATTTTGAGATCATTCAGCGCGAGGGCGCATGGGCGAAAAGACAGGAATACGTCAACACCATTCGTCTGAGCCTTGAGGGGGACGACGGCTATGATCTGATCGCGGCGCACCCCTCGTCGGCCGCCGCTGCAACCGTGGCAGGCTACTTCACCGACTTGAACACGGTGGACTATATCGATGAGAGCAAGGGATATTGGCCCGATGATATCTGGAACACCTGCCAGATCAACGATCACTTGTTCTTCTCCACGGGTGACATCTCCTCCACGGCGATCCGCTCCATTTCCTGCATGATCCTCAATCTGGACCTCTATACGGCACTGGGCTTTGAGGAAAACATCTACGATATCGTGGAGCGCGGCGATTGGACTATGGAAACCTTCCTCGAGCATAGCGTTGGCCATATGGCCGGCTATCAGGACGGCGGAGCCTACGGCGTGACCATCGGCTCCAACGTAGAATTCGATTGCCTCTTCTACGGCGGCGGCTTCCGCTACGTGGAGATCGATCCCGATGACGGTATGCTCATGCTGAGCGACGGCGCCAAGGGCCTGGATAGTGAGGGGTTGGGAGATTGGTTCGTGGAGGTGCAGAACCTCTTCAATAAGCATGAGGATGCGGCGGTCACTCCTATCGACAGTGCCTTCACCACCGGCTATTCTCTTTGGTTCATGGGCTATCTCTCCAGCGTGCAGGAGAATCTGCTGGATGCCACCTTCGAGTTTGCAATCACTCCTTATCCCAAGTATGACAAGGAGCAAAAGGAGTATGCCACCGTCAACGGTTGGTATCTCACCATGTTTAGCATTCCAACCAACGCGGCCGACACCAAGCTTTCGGGTGCTCTGATGGAATGCCTCGCCTCTGAAGGCGCGCGTCTCGTCACGCCTGCTGTTTATGAGGCTTCCTTCGAGCTACGCTATCTGCGCACCGATAAAAATGCCATTATGTTTGACCTTCTGCACGATACGCTGGTGTTCGACGTTGGAAGAATCTTCTGCGACCAACTGGAAAAGATCGGCTATGCCTTCCGTCAGGCCGCCGACGGCGCGCAGAACTGGACCACCTATCGGAGCGGACTCTATAGCTCTTGGGATCGCGCACTGCGGGGTGTGATGCGATCCTTCGCATAAAAAACAGAAAAAAGGAGAAAAAACATGAAAAAGCAATTTGCAATTCGTTCGATCCTGCTGGCAATGGCAATGGTGCTTCTGCTGGCAACGGCCTCCATTGGTGTCTCTGCCGGAGCCGATGCTTCTCCCTTCCATGGCTATGCCGACGGTGTGCTCACCTTCACTGCCTACACCGAGGGAGCAGAGAAGGCCTTCGATGGCGATGAAGCTACCGGCTACGACGGTTCTATCACCGGTGTGCTGGCCAATCCCAGCATGCTCAGCGGCGTTTGCATCAAGGCAGTGGACACCATCACCGATATCACGGTGAAGGTTTCTGCCGACGGTGTGAATTGGAACACGGTTTATGAGCTGAACAAGGCCACCAAGAAGCTGTCCGCAGAATTTGGCGGCGCAGGCCCCGACGTGGCCGTGACCACCATCATGAGAGAGGAAATGTACACCTACGTGGCGAAGTACATCCGCGTTGAGACCGGCTCCGGTGAGATTGCCGAGCTAAGCCTGTTTGGCTATGCCGTGGATATCACGGGACAGGAAATTGCATTGGACACTTCTTACGGAACCAACGGATACACCGTGTCCCTTTCTCACTACAATCCCCCCAAGACCGAGTATATCACCGACCATAGCCTCGGCGGAAGCTGGGAGAATGGTGATGCCATCAAGCCCGTGGACGGCGACGAGACCAAGACCGGCTTCTATGCCGTGAAGCTTGCGAAGCCCACTAAGCTTACCGAGGTCGTGATCGCGCCCCGTCAGGATTGCAGCAAGGAAAATATCGCCAATCGCTTCAATGCCATTTATCTGGACGCCTCTGTGGACGGCGCCAACTGGGTGACGCTGCTCACCACCCCCGAGGATTATTCCACTCAGTATACGCTGGCGAACAACACCGTTCACGTGTGGACAATCAGCGACAGCACCGAGTATCAGTACGTTCGTCTGCGCTCCGACCTGTATAGCGTTGGCAAGGGTTGGCTCACCTTCTCCGAATTCAACGTGTACGGTGCCGGCGGAGCTGCTGTCACTGCTCCTGCAAACGTGCTGAAGGGCTGGGAGGGAGATCCCCACGTGGCTGCTGAAGCTGATGTGACCACCGCCGCTCCCACCGAAGAGGTGGCGCCTCCCACCGAGGCTCCCACTGCCGAGGCGGAGAAGCCCACAACCGAGCCCTCCAACGGCACGCAGGCAACCGGCGATCAGGCCCCATCCGAAAAGAAGGGCTGTGGCGCCTCCTTTGCAGGCGGTGCGCTGGCGCTTCTTGCCGTGATCGGCTGCGGAGTGACCGCTCGGAAGCGTAAGGAAAACTAAACATACCGAGGCCTCTATGAAGAGAGAACGAGCAAACGCCCGCGCCGTTTTTTCTCCATGGAGTTTATGCCAAGCCCCCTGCATAAGAGAGCTTGGCATTTGCGTTGTAAGAGAGAAAGCTCATTCTATATCGGCTATATCCGAAAGGCGCGGAGCGTCTCTCGTTGCGGGCGGCTGATAAACCGTTGAGCTATTACTGAATCGAAAGGAAAATTATATGAAATTTCAAGAAAGTCGAGGCGTTGGCATAGCCAAGCGCACGATCAGCTTTTTGTTGCTTTCGGCATTGTTGCTGGTTTCGGTGGCCTGCGGAGAACAGAAGCAAGAGGAGCCGAACAGCTCGCAGGCGCCCATTGTCACAGAGGCTCCGGCAGAGGGAGAGCAGTATTCCGAGCTGGAGGCGGGAAACTACGATACGGAATTCAAAATCCTGTCCTCCACGGTCAGCGAGGACGGCGGACGCCACTTTGCGGAGTTTGGCGGAGATCTGACGGCTGATTCCATCGCGTCCGAGATTTTCAAGCGCGATCAGTATCTTCAGGAAAAGCACAACGTCACCTTTGAGATCAGATCCACGGTCAACTGGAACACCGAGCTGGATCAGGCGCATCAGAACAACCAGCTGGTCTTCCATATTGCCACGCCCGGCGCGGCGAACGCCGTGTATTCCATCACAAAGGGCTATCTTGCAAACCTGGAGGATTTTCCCCATTTCGATTTCAAAAAGCCTTGGTGGTCTGAGAATGCGATCGAGCAGATGAGCGTTGTCGGCAAGAAAATGATCGTTCTGGGCGACGTCAATCTGCTGGCCTACGATTCCGTTGGCGTGATGTTTTATAGCAAAACATTGGCCGAGCGTCTGATGATCACCGATCTCTATGATCATGTGAAGGCGGGAACGTGGACCTACGAAAAGATGATGGAATACGTTGCCAACGTCACGGCCGATACGGGCGGAGAAAATGGCGTCTTTGATGCCGGAGATACCTTTGGCCTCACCGGCGGCTCCTATTCCGCGCTTTGTTTTGTTTACGCCGGCAATTATACCTTCGTGGAAAAGGATGAGGACGGCATCCCCGTGCTGAAGGCGGATCTGAATGATTTCATCACCTTTTTCCAAGACGTTGTGAACGATCATGCCCGCGATTATCTGATCGGCTACGACAACATCAAGGAAGACACCAATATGTTTGCCGAGCATCGCCAGCTCTTCAATATCAATATGCTGGGCTACTCCGTGGATTTCAGAAACGATGATATCAACTATGGAATTCTGCCCCTGCCGAAATGGTCGGTGGAGCAGGAGGACTATTGGACCTTCCCTCATCAGAGTGCCAGCACTACGATTTGCGTGCCCACCATCAACACCGAATACGATATGACCTCCCGCGTGGTGGAGGATATGGCGTATCTCAGCTACCGCGACGTGCTGAGTAAGTACATCGAGGACAATCTGTTCTTCCGCAGTCTCAACGGCGACACGGATTCCTACGACACCGTTCTGAATCTGCTCCGTCATCTCAATTGCGATATCTTCTTCTCCTATAAGGCGGGGATCACGCAAAAGCTGCGCGACTGGATGGATCTGCATCAGAGTGCGGTGGCCTCTCAGTTTGCGCGCTATCAATCGTCGTTTGAAAAGCAGCTTGGTCTGATCGTTTCCGGTGCCACCAAGGGTGAAACGTCATGAAAAAGCGAATCGGCAACCGTGCAGGATCCAAAAGATCCTTGCGTTGGAGCATTCTTCTGCTCGCCCTGCTGATGCTCCTCGGAGGATGCAAGAGTCAGGATCAGATGGAAGAGCCCCAAACCACAGCAACCCAAACAGAGGAAGAAATGAATAGCGAAAACAATATTTTGATCAAAGCAGAGGACGTGGTGAATTACACTGCGGAGCAGATCCGCGCTATGGAAACCACCAGCGGCAAGGAAGCCGCCGTCACCATCGACGTGGTCTGCATGCTCTGCAGCGACAATTTCCAAAGATCGGACGTGCGCAGCATCATGCGCTCCATCCGCAATGCGGGGATCCGCAGAGTGTATATGATCATGTGCTCCCCCTCCTATCCCGTGATGTCGGGAGGAATGATCACCGCCATCGAAACGGGCTTGGCAGGCACCGACGTTGTGCGCGCGCTTCGGAATCTCAAGGAAGATCCCAACAAGGTATTCATCGAGGTCTGCCATGAATTCGGTCTGGAGGCCATTGCCGTGATCAAGCCCTATGAGGGCGGAGGCGGAGTCACCATTCCCGAGGGAACCACGCTGGATGCCGTGGCATCGGAATTTTGCGAGACCTTTGCTCCCGAAACCGTTGGCGGCCATCGCGCCTTCATCGATCGCTTTATTGCCAAGCATCCCGAGATGCGGGTGAAGCGCAAGGCGGGAACGGGCGAAACGGCCAAAGGCCCCGTGAAGGCCATGGAGATCTATTATCAGATCGGCTCGGATCATCCCGATCCGGCGGTGGAAAACGGAAAGGAGATCAATGCGCCCACCGTTTGGGTGAGCCGTGATAACGCCACCTATGAGATCTGGAAGAAGGCTTCCTGGGCCTACGATCTGGTGAACAACTATGCGATCACCGATCCGAACGGCATCGTCACCTCCCGAAAGAATTGTGTTCGTTTGCGGGTGGAGCTGCAGGATCTTCCGGAGGAATATGGCTACGTTGCCTGCTCGCTTTCGGAGCAATCCTTCATCATGGCCAAGGGCGACTATTGGTGCCGTCCCTATTCCATGACCAAGCTTTACGGCGCGGATGGTGAGCTTCCCTCCACGCTGGGCTACTACGTGCGCACCCCCTATGATCAGAATGCCACTCCCGAAACCATGAAATGGGGGGCCTACGGATCTCCTGCAGATCCCACCAAGCTGAAGGGCATCCGCGTGGATGCAAGTGGCGCGGCAGTGGGAGTCTATAAGGATGGCTCCGCTGATAACGGTGCCCATGAATTCTATCAATGGGGCTTTGAATATGAATTTGTTTACACCTCTGCGGTGGTCAGCGGCTTCATGTCTCCCGTGATCGCCTTGGGCGTGGGCAAGAATGAATTCGTGCAGGGAACGCTCTGCGAGGCCTATGAGGAGGTTCGCGCCTATTGGCTGGAGCAGGTGGAAGCGGCGCTTTCCTACGGTGCCGACGGCATCGACATCCGCTGGGACGGCCACTCCTCCATGGTCAGCGATTACTATTATTACGGCTACAATGAGCCCATTGCGGCAGAATATCTGAAGCAATACGGAAAAAGGCTGGAGGATGAACCCGTCAACACGCAAACAGCCACGCGCGTGATGTCGATTCGTGGGGAATTTTTCGTGAAATTCCTGGAGGAGGCTTCTGCACTGGCGCATAGCAAGGGAGCTATTTTCCTGAGCCATTTCTTTGCCACGAGCTACACCTCCGATATCGCATCGGATTCCTATGTGCCGAGTGCCTCTGCCAATCAAGCGGCGCAATGGAAGATGCCGAAGATCATCGTTCGCGATTATCAAAAGGTGATCGATCTATGCGACGAGATCGTTTATAAGGATTATTTTTCTGTTGCCTATTCTCTCAGCGACCAGCGTCTGGGAAGAGTGCTGACCGAATATGCACGCAGCAAAGGGAAGAAGATCTGGGTGCATTGCTATGTGCAGCAAAACGGCGGAATGCTTTCCGACGGCTTTATGGAAAACTTCCTGAGCAGTGAGGCCGCAGACGGCGTGATCCTCTATGAGATCGTGGAGAGCTATGACTATGGTGAAACGGCGCAAATGCTGAAAAAGCACGTTGATAACCGAGAAATCTATCAGATCAGCGCTATGGATAGGATCAGCGGAATTCCGCAGGGGACGACCGCCGGTGAGCTGATCGAGCGCATGGGCATGCTTGGCTCCTGCGTGGTGGTGGATGCGAGCGGAGCGTCCGTGTCGCTAAGCACACCTCTCGCCAAGGATATGAAGCTTTGCCTCAACGGTACCATTTATTTTAATCTGAGCCTCAAAGGCTGACAAGGAGAAAAGAGATGAAAAAGATGAAAAAGATTCTTTCTGCACTTCTGGTGCTGATTATGGTTCTTTCTTGCTTCACCGTGATCGCGGGCGCGGCAGAGGAGCCCGAAAAGATCGTTTACATTTCCGATAACGGAAGCGATGACAAGGATGGTCTCACGGCGGACACCGCGATCCAAACCTACGCGAGAGCGCAGGAGATTTTGGGGGATAAGGGCGGCGTGATCATGATCACCGATATCTACACCTATCCCGGAACCGCCACCTACTATATGCCCTACGTGAAGGGGGCTTCCTACACCTTCCGCGGCATGAAGGCGGACGGAAGCTCGGTGTTCGCGCATGCTCGCAAAAACATCGCAATGACCAATCCGCTCACCTTCGATAACCTCACCTATCATTTGTCTGCCTCCACGTGGAGCGGCCTGTATGGCTTCTTCAACCGCATTGAGTTCACCGAGACGGTAAAGATGCGCCCTTACAACGATGTGGACGAGCGCGTGAACTATCTGTTTGTTTACGGCGGCTCGGACTCCAAGGCCGGCACGAAGGATCAGAATTCCAATCTGGTTCTCAACGGCGGCACCTTCGGCTATATTGTCGGCGGATGCAAAAATTCCGAGATGATCGGAAAGATCAATATCACCGTTGGAGGAACTGCCAGGATCGTTCAGCGCGTCTATTGCGGCGGTGAATCCGGCTTGAACACCTGCGCAGGCGACGTGAACTTGACGGTCAACGGCGGCACTATCGGCGATTTTATCTATCTGGGCGGCGTCGGCGACGATTCTTATGTGGACGGAAACGTGAAGGTCACCCTGAACGGAGGCGAAAATAAGGGCATCCTTTGCCGCGGCAGCGGTAAGGGCCTCGTAACCGGAAGCATCACCATCGACGTCACCAACTATGCTCCCGCGCAGGAGGCCGGCTGGGCAGAGGCAAACGTGAAGGATGCCACCGATAAGACCACCATCGTCGGAATCAAGTCCGCCGAGACCGAGGCTCCCACCGAGGAGCCCACGCAGGCACCCACCGAGGAGCCTACGCAAGCTCCCACGCAGGCACCCACCGAAGAGCCCACACAAGCTCCCACCGAGGAGTCCACAAAGGCTCCCGCAGGTGAAGCAAGCGGCACCACCGAGACTCCTGCCGCCAAGAAGGGCTGCGGCTCGGCTATTTCCGTGGCTTGTGTCGGTATGATCATGGCGATCGCCTTCGGCACGGCCATGGCTGTCAGAAAGAAGGAAGATTGAGTGTCACCGTTCCCCCCGATCCGCTGAGCGGATCGGGGGAGAAGGGCAAGCCGCATGAGTGTCCCCCTTATGCGGCTTGCTTTTTTGCGAAAAAAATTGCAAGAGGTATTGACAATTCGGAGCAAATCCGTTATAATAATACGTGTTTCATAAACAGAC
>JAZRCQ010000044.1:0-2601 GCA_045659845.1 Eubacteriales bacterium | reverse complement strand
TGCGGATCAATCTGCGGAGCAAAAAGCCCATCGTGGCAAACAAAATGGGCGGATTTTCCGGCCCGGCCATCTTCCCCGTGGCGGTGAGAATGGTTTATCAGGTCTATGAGGCAGTGAAGGTCCCGATCATCGGCATGGGCGGCGTGTCCACGGCCGAGGACGTGATCGAGCTGATGCTGGCGGGAGCGACCGCCGTGCAGGTTGGGGCGGCCAATCTGGTGGATCCCTTCGCCTGCAAGACCATCATCGAGGAGCTTCCCGCGGTGATGAAGAAATACGGTATTGAAAATTTAAGTGATATAATCGGAGGTGCCCACTGATGGGAAAGGACGTTATCGTTGCCTGCGACTTTGCAAGCAAGCAGGAAGTGATGAATTTTTTGGATCTGTTTTCGGAGGAGAAGCCCTTTGTGAAGATCGGCATGGAGCTGTTCTACGCTGAAGGCCCCGCCATCGTTCGCGAGATCAAGGCCAGAGGCCACAAGATTTTCTTGGATCTGAAGCTTCACGATATCCCCAACACCGTGATGAAGGCCATGAAGGTGCTGTCGAATCTGGACGTGGATATGACCAATCTCCACGCCGCCGGCGCAACCGCCATGATGGAGGGCGCCATCAAGGGACTCACTCGTGCCGACGGCACCCGTCCCATCCTCATCGCCGTGACACAGCTCACCTCCACCGATCAGGAGACCATGGAGAGAGATCTGCTCATCCGCGAGCCCATCGATCAGGTGGTGATGCACTATGCAAAGACCGCCAAGAACGCCGGTCTGGACGGCGTGGTCTGCTCTCCGCTGGAGGCAGGCAAGGTGCATGACACCTGCGGCAAGGATTTCGTGACCGTCACTCCCGGCGTTCGCTTTGCCGACGGTGATGTGGGCGATCAGAAGCGCGTGATGACTCCCGCCGAGGCAAACCGCATCGGCTCGGATTATATCGTGGTGGGCCGTCCCATCACCGCCGCCGCCGATCCCGTTGCCGCCTATCGCAGATGCGTGGCCGAATTTGTTGGCTGATAGGCACCGAAAAACACTGTAACACAAAACGATTGAACGATAAAGGAGATAGAAATCATGACCGACATTCAGAAGCTGATCGCAAAGGACCTGTTGTCCATTAAAGCAGTATTTTTCCGTCCGCAGGAGCCCTTCACCTGGGCCAGCGGCATCAAGAGCCCCGTGTATTGCGATAACCGACTCACCCTCACCGCTCCGGCCGTTCGCACCGACGTGGAGCAGAGTCTGGCCGAGACCATCAAGAGAGAGTATCCCGATGCAGAGGTGCTGATGGGAACCTCCACCGCAGGCATCGCGCATGCCGCCATCACCGCGCATCTCATGGGTCTCCCCATGGGCTACGTTCGCTCCGGCGCCAAGGATCACGGCCGTCAGAACCAGATCGAGGGCAAGCTCGAGAAGGGCCAGAAGGTGGTCGTGGTGGAGGATCTGATCTCCACGGGCGGCAGCGTGATCGAGGTGGTGAACGTTCTGCGCGAGGCAGGCGCCGAGGTGCTGGGCATCGTTTCCATCTTCACCTACGGCATGCAGAAGGGCATCAAGCGTCTGGAGGAGGCCGGGGTGAAGAACGTGAGCCTGACCAACTTCGACGTGATCGCCGAAATCGCCGCCGAGGAGAACTACATTCAGAAATCCGACATCGCCAAGCTGATCGCCTTCCGCAATAATCCCTCGGATGAAAGCTGGATCGGTGCATAAAGCATGAGAAACGTCATCAATATTCTCGATCTTTCGGTGGAGGAGATCAACGAGCTGATCGAAATTGCCAACGACATGATCGAGAATCCGCAGAAATATCAGGAGGTCTGCCGCCATAAAATTTTGGCTACGCTTTTCTTCGAGCCCTCCACGAGAACCCGCCTGAGCTTTGAATCGGCCATGCTGTCCCTTGGCGGACAGGTGCTGGGCTTCTCTGAGGCGGCCTCCTCGTCGGCGGCCAAGGGCGAGAGCGTTTCGGACACGGTGGAGGTGGTTTCGGGCTATTCCGATATCATCGTGATGCGCCATCCCAAGGAGGGCGCGCCGCTGGTGGCCTCCATGCATTCCACCGTTCCGATCATCAATGCGGGCGACGGCGGACATTATCACCCCACGCAAACCCTCACCGACCTGCTCACCATCCAGCACGAAAAGGGAAGATTCAACGATCTCACCGTGGGGCTCTGCGGCGACCTGAAGTTTGGCAGAACGGTGCATTCCCTCATCGAGGCCATGTCGCGCTACACGGGCATCAAATTCGTGCTGATCTCCCCCGAGGAGCTGAAGCTGCCCTCCTTTGTGAAGGAGGAGTATATCACCGATAAGGGCATCGAGTATGTGGAGAGCACCTCGCTGGATGCCGTGATCGGCGATCTGGATATCCTTTATATGACCCGTGTGCAGAAGGAGCGCTTCTTCAACGAGGAGGATTACCTCCGTCTCAAGGATACCTACATCCTCACGGCCGACAAGATGAAGGCCGCACGTCCCGATATGATCGTGATGCATCCGCTGCCCCGTGTGAACGAGATCTCCACCGCTGTGGACAAGGATCCCCGCGCCTGCTATTTCCGTCAGGCACGCTATGGAAAAATGATCCGCAT
>JAZRCQ010000043.1:0-1793 GCA_045659845.1 Eubacteriales bacterium | reverse complement strand
GGAAAGCCCCATATTGGTGGGGCCGAAGGCGATATCGCGATACACGGTCTCCTCAAACAGCTGGTATTCGGGATACTGCATCACCAGCCCCACCCGGAAGCACAGCTCTGCGGCACGGCGATGAAGCTCCTCCCGCACGGCCCTTTTGGCCTTCCGTGCCGACATGGAGGCGTAGGGCTCCCGAGAGCGCCACTCCTCCAGCACGTCCTGCCAACGGCTATTGATATCGTATCCATCCAGCAAAACCCTTCCCGACGTTGGCTTGATCAATCCGTTGAGCATCTGCACAAGGGTGGATTTTCCCGATCCCGTGTGCCCGATGATCCCCGTGATCCTGCCGCTGCGGATCGAAAGGCTCACGTCGTCCAGCGCGCGCACCTCGAAGGGCATCCCCTTACCGTACACGTAGCTGACGTTTTCCAGTACAATTTTCTCCATAATTCGGTCCTTCCGCTTTATCGGTTGCTTGCTGCTCCTCTCAGCAGGATCTCGGCACATCCCTCCACGGAGGAGATGTCCTCTCCCTCCAGAGCAATGCCTGCCTCCCGCAGGCGATAGATCAGCTCGGTGCATTGGGGAACCTCCAAACCAACCGCCCGAAGCTCATTCCGATGAGAGAACACCTCGTTCGGCGTGCCGTCCATCAGCACCTCGCCATCATTGATCACGATCACGCGGTCGGCAAGCGCGGCCTCGTTCATATAGTGCGTGATATTCAAAACCGTCATCCCGCGCTCCTGATTCAGCATGCGGATCACGTCCAGCACCTCGCGGCGACCCAGAGGATCCAGCATAGCCGTGGACTCATCGAAGATCACGCATTCGGGCATCATGGCGATCATGCCCGCAATGGCAACCCTCTGCTTCTGACCGCCCGACAAGCGGTGCGGCTCGTGACGCGCGTATTCGCTCATTCCAACGGCGCGGAGCGCACCGTCCACCCGCTCCCGAAGCTCGGGATTGGGAACGCCCAAATTTTCGGGGCCGAAGGCAACGTCCTCCTCCACCACCGTGGCAACCAGCTGGTTGTCGGGATTCTGAAACACCATCCCCACTCTGCGGCGATGTGCCAAAAGCTCCTCCTCGGTCAGCTCCTCCGAGGTGAGATCCACGCCCCCCACCACAAGCCTGCCCGAGGTGGGCTCCAGGATCAGATTGAGAAGCTTTGCAAAGGTGGATTTGCCGGAGCCATTATGCCCCAGCACCGCCACGTACTCTCCCCGACGGATATCCAGACTGATATCCTTCACCGCGGGGATGGCGTCCTTTTCATCATCGTAAACGAAGCTGAGATGCTCCGCATGGATAAAAACTTCCGATTCCGACACGTTTTCGTCTTCCTTTCAAGGTTACTCAGCAAACCAGCGCGAGCTGGCTCCGCAGGGGAGATACGCCCCCGTTTGCGCCACTCTCAATCCCAATTCTCCCGATTCGATCCGACCGCCGAATCTGCGGCGCACCTTCAGCTCCAGAAGATAGCTCATGGTCATGGGAGAAAGCCCCGTGGTGTAGGAATTCACGAGGAAAAAGAGCGGATCGTCGGAGAGCAGCTGAGAGGTGAGAGCGATCAGCTCATTGATGCTTTCCTCCAGCTTCCAAACCTCACCGCCCGGCCCTCTTCCATAGGAGGGAGGATCCATGATAATCCCGTCGTAGCGGTTACCGCGGCGGATCTCACGCTCCACAAATTTTTTGCAATCATCCACGATATAGCGGATCTTAGCATCCGCAAGCCCCGAAAGCGCGGCGTTCTCCTTGGCGGCCTCCACCATTCCGCGCGCGGCATCCACATG
>JAZRCQ010000042.1:0-5264 GCA_045659845.1 Eubacteriales bacterium | reverse complement strand
TTACAGCCGCTTTTGCGCTTATCCGATGAGTTCGAGTATCTGCTCAATGTTCTTTTTTCCAAAAGAAACAGTGGTATCATTGATCAGGATGCACGGAACGCTCATGACATTATATTGCTTCTTCATGTTTTCGAAATGGTGAATATCGTATATCTCAGCTGTGACATTCTTATTTTTTGCCGCAATATGCTGCGCGGATACTACGGTATCGGGGCACATCGTGCAAGATAAGGATACGAGCACCTTAATATCAGTAGGCTTGCTTATCGCATGAATTCGTTCTCTTGTTTTATCATCAATTGACTGTCCCGGTCCAATCGCATTATAGATACCTAAAACGAAGGACGAAAATTCATGTCCACCCGGAACGCCGTGAAAGGCAAGACCTGTTTCCGAGCCGTCGTCTCGGCATATTTTCACGCAGGGCGCGAAATCGGAGGAGGCATTCCCATCGGCCACGGAAACCGTCAGCTTATTTGAAAGCGAAGCAAGCTCGCGCATATAAATCTCAAGCTCGCGTGATAGCTCGCGCTGATCCAGATAGAGCTTGAGGATCGCGTTGCTCTGCAGTTTTTCAAACAATGCCCGCAGCTGCGCTCTCATATCCTCCGAAAGCACCCCCTCCGATGCGCCTTGGCCCTCCTCGATCGAAGAAACGGTCGGCTTCGGCTCAACTCTGCCTTGCACGGGCGGCCGTGCGGCAATTCCTGTTTTCTCCTGCACCGAGGCGATATATTTTTCCAGCTCGGTGGCCGCAAGAGCGCCGTCGCCCGTGGCGGTCACCACCTGACGAAGCGGCTTGATGCAAACGTCGCCTGCCGCGTATACGCCGTGAGCGTTGGTGCGCTGCTCCGCATCGGTAACGATATAGCCGTGTTCATCCAGCTCCAGAAGCTCCTGCACGAGCTTGGTGTTGGGGATATATCCTGCCAAAACGAACACGCCGAAGAAATCCCCATCGTCGGCCCGATATTCTGTGATCCTTCCGGTTTGGGTGTTTTTGTAGCGAATATAATGCAGTCCGCCCTCTCCGGCCACCTCTTCCACCACGGTGTTCGTGAGGATCGTGATATTTTTATGCTTTTTTGCAGGCTCTGCCACCGCCGCCGCACAGGTGAAATCATCATCGCGGATCAAAATGGTGACGTGGCGCGCAAATTTCGTCAGGAAAACGCTCTCCTCTGCGGCCGCATATCCGCCGCCAACCACAAAGATCTCCTTGCCGCTGAAGAATTCTCCGTCGCAGGTGGCGCAGTAGGCAACGCCGCGCCCCTTATGCTCTGCCTCGCCCTTGAAGCCGATCGCTCTCGGATGGGCTCCCGTGGCGATCAGAATGCCGAGGCAATAAAAATCCCCTTTGTCCGTTGAAACGGTTTTAACGTCTCCCTCCACGTCCAGTCCAACGGCTTCTGCCAGCAGAAACTCCGCGCCGAAGTGCTCGCCCTGCTGTTTCATTGCATCCGTTAGCGCTTTGCCGTTGGTTTTTTCGATCCCCGGATAATTCACCACCTCGCTCGTGATAGTGATCTGTCCTCCGAATTGCTCCTTTTCCAGCACCAGCACTCTGTATTTCGCGCGAGCCAGATAGAGTGCGGCTGTCAGCCCGGCAGGGCCGCCGCCTATGACGATCGCATCATAGAGACGGTCTTGATCATAAGCCTGCACCGCACTCATCAAAGCTGACCGACAAGCTCCAGGCTGGGCTTGAGCGTTTCGGCTCCCGGCTTCCAATTTGCAGGGCAGACCTGATCGCCGTGGGCATGCACGAATTGACATGCCTGAACGCGTCGGAAAAGCTCCTCGGCATTTCTGCCAACGTTTCCTGCCATCACCTCGTAGCCAACGATCTTTCCCTCGGGATTGATGATAAAGGTTCCGCGTTCCGCAAGGCCGTCCGCTTCAATTAAAACCTCGAAATCTCTCGAAATTCTGTGAGTGGGATCGGCAAGCATGGGATAGTTGATCCTCTTGATTCGCTCCGAGGCGTCATGCCACGCCTTGTGCACGAAATGCGTGTCGGTGGAAACGGAATAGATCTCACAGCCAACGCTTTTGAACTCGGCGTACTTCTCGGCGAGATCCTCCAACTCCGTGGGGCAAACGAAGGTGAAATCCGCGGGGTAGAAGAAAAACACGCTCCATTTGCCGAGGATATCCTCCTTGGATACCGATTTAAATTCGTTTTCGTGAAACGCGTGCGCCTTGAAATCTGCAATTTCCTTGCCTATCATTGACATAAAATAGAACTCCTTTTTGTTTTTTCAGAGAGCAACCTCTTTTCAAGACAGATTATTCCCGACCTGCGAGTAAATAATTCAGCGAAGCAGGGGCATACTGCAAAATCACAACGGCAATGAAGGAGAGATTATGGAAAGAACGGATGCAAAATCATATCTTGCGGGGTTCGTTCCTTATGCACTTGCCGCCCTTCTGATCGGTATGATCGGCGGATTTACAACGGTTCTCGGCCCGGCGTTTGTGGAGGATCTTGGATTTGATTATAACAATACCTCCCGGACATCACTTGCCCTATCGATCTCCGCCGCTGTTCTGCCCGTGTATGGAGATGCAAAGGAGCGGACGGAAAGAGGGGAAATCGCATTGGGCGGGATCGCAAATCAAAAAAAGGGTGTTGGACAAAGCTCCAATGCCCGTTTTTTGATTTTGATCATTCGCAAATGTGCGGAAACACCTTGATTTCTTCGTGAAAACATGGTATCATAATATCGCAAAGCTAACCGCCGGCTGCAGCAGGCCGGTCCTGCAGTCTTCGGATCGGTTGCATGACGTGGAGCCTTTTGTTTCTTGTTTGCGGCCTCGGTTACATACCGCTTTTTCTTTGGAGAGCAAACATGAAAAAGGTGAAGAAAAACAGAAAGAAAAAACTTATTATTTCATTGATCGGCGTTCTGCTTGCCATTCCGCTCCTTTTGTTGCCTGTTTCGGCAGTAATGGTCTACGAATCGATCTTCGGCGAGCGCTATGAAACCGCCTCCTGGTTGCGTTTTTCTGTGGAGGATTATGAGGGCCTGCAGGTGGAGCGAAGCGACTTTCAATCCGGAAACGTTACTCTCGCAGGCTATAAATATTCAAAAGAAGCGCAGGCGGCGAAGGGCGTGGTCGTTATAGCCCACGGGCTGGGCGGCGGAGGACACAATTCGTATATGCCGTTCGTTGATTATTTTACTTCAAGCGGCTATTACGTATTTGCCTATGATGCCATCGGCCACGACAATAGCGGCGGCGATTCCGTTGGCGGTCTGCCGCAAGGCATTATCTGCTTGGATCGTGCCCTTGGCCATGCGCAATCCATTGAGGAATATCGGGATCTGCCCTTTGCTCTGTTCGGACATAGCTGGGGAGGGTATTCCGTTGGAAACGTGCTGAATATGCATCCCGAAATGAAGGCGGCCGTAATCCTTGCAGGCTTCAATGAAAGCGAGGATCTGCTGGAATATCAAGGGCGGCAGATGGCCGGCGAGGGGGCAGGCATCCTCACGCCATATATGGCACTTTACGAGCGGATCAAGTTTGGAAAGGAATTCACAGATATATCTGCCGTTGGGGGCTTGGCCAAAACCGATGCGGGGATTATGATCGTGCATAGCAGAGACGATGCCACTGTTCCCGCAACGTATGGCTATGATAGGTTCTATGGAGAATTTGGCAGCTCCGATCGATTTGAGTTTGTTCTCTACGAGGATAAGGGGCACGATTATCTCTTTTATTCCGAAGCGGCTTGGGCATATCGCGAGCAGTTAAACAAGGATTATAAGGCCTACGTGGAGGACAATGGCAGGGAATTCAGCGCCGAGGTCAAGGAAGAATTTATGAATGGGTATCTGGATAAAAAGCAATGCTTTGAGCCGGATCCTGTTCTGATGGAACGCATTCTGCGGTTGCTTGACGAATGCTGCGAGGGAGATTAAGGAGAATCAATTATGGTACTTGAGTTAAGAAGCATCAGTAAGTCCTTCGGCGAGAAGGAGGTTTTGAAGGAAGTATCCTTCAAGGCGGAGGGAGGACGCGCATTCGGTCTGCTGGGCAGAAACGGGGCAGGGAAAACCACGTCGATCCGCATTCTGATGAACGTATTCCCGGCGAACAGCGGTGAGGTGCTGATCGATGGAAAGCCCATCGACTACGGTCGGATCGGCATCGGCTATCTTCCCGAGGAAAGAGGGCTCTATCCGAAAAAGCCTATCATCGATCAGCTGGTGTACTTTGCGGAGCTGAAGGGGATGAGAGCCGGAGAGGCGGTCAAGGCCGTGGACTATTGGCTTGAAAGGCTTGGCATGAGCGAATATCGCGGCAAGAAGCTCGACACGCTTTCCAAGGGAAACCAGCAGAAGATCCAGCTTGTCACCGCGCTGGCCCACGATCCCGACATCGTGATCCTCGATGAGCCCTTTTCGGGGCTCGATCCCGTGAACGCGATGCTCCTCAAGGACGTGGTGAAGGAACAGATCGCTAAGGGCAAGATCGTTCTCTTTTCCAGCCATCAGATGAGCTACATCGAGGAGTTCTGCGACAACATTGCCATCATCAATGCAGGCCGGGTGGCGATCAGCGGCGATCTTCACGAGATCAAGAGGGCCTATCCGCGCGATAAGATCGTGGTTTGCTCTCAATCGCCCGAAAGGATCAAGGCGGAGCTGGGGGACAAATGCACCGAGCGCGAGGACGGATCCCTGCTGATTCGGCTTGCACATCCCGATGAAAAGCGGGCGATGATGAAGCGGCTTGCGGAATGCTGCGATATTGACGAGATGCGCGTGCTTGAGCCCTCGCTCAACGATATTTTCGTGGAATATGCGGGCGCGCAGGTATAAGGAGGGCGGAGCAATGAAGCAGTTTGGAACCATACTGAAATTTGAGCTGAAGGGCTATCTGAGAAATAAAATATTCGTGGGAATCACGATATTTCTTATTGTTGCTATCACGGCAGTTATGTTTATTCCGAATATCATTTCCGCGTTTTCTTCGGATGGAGAGGGAGATATAGGCGAGGCCGAGCTTCCCGTGATGCTCATATATGCCGAGGACGAAAATCTTCGCGCCACCGTGAGGGAATATTTTTCTCTCTCCTTCGGTGAATACAACGTGAAGGCCGCGGAGGGAAGCGTTTCGGACGTGAAGGCCGCGATAACAAGCGGAGATGCGGAATGCGCCTTTGTAATGAACGGCGCCGCCTCTTATACCTATTATGTAAACAACCTTTCGATGTACGATAGCAATACCGCCATTGCAGATACCGTTTTGCA
>JAZRCQ010000041.1:0-8425 GCA_045659845.1 Eubacteriales bacterium | reverse complement strand
CGATGCCTCGGCGGAAAGATACCGCACGCGACCGCCGACGCTTTCGCGCTTCGGCACCTGCGAGCCGTGGAGCAGGATCCGCTTTTCGCTTCCCGAAAGAAGCTCGGCCACCTCGGCGCTCACACATGCCGTGTCCACCTCGTGGCAGATCTCGCCAAAGCATTCCGCCTCCTCCTGCGCCAGCTGAGTCAGGCGGGAAACGCTCTGCCCCACCAGCTCCTTGCAGGCCTTGAGGATCGTTCTGGGATCGGCAAACTCGCCTTGATGCAGAAGGATCATCGTGGCGATCTGCGAAACGTCCCAGCGCATCTCCAGCTTATAGCGAAGGCGAAGCTCGCCTGCCAGTCGATTCAATTCGTCCACCGCGATCCTGTGCAGCACCTCGGGGCGAAGCTTATTGAGCATGATCAGCTTGCCGTTCGTCAGGCGGGAGACCAGCGCCGAGGGAAACCACAAGGTATCCTGCTCCGGATTTTTTTCCGTGGTCAGCGCATGAACGATGGCCGACTGCGGCAGAGTGGCGAAATTATAGCAGCCTGCCCGACGCTCGCAAAGCTCCTGCCCCACGTTGGTGGTGAACACAAACACGGTGTCGCGGAAGCTGATCATTTCCTTTAAAAAAAGATCGAAAAGCTCGCCCTCGCTCAGGATCTGCAAAAACAGCTTTTTCACCTTGTCATGCGCCTTCTCCAGCTCGTCCACCAGCACCACGGAATGAGGATGCTTCTTTGCCCACTCGGTGAGCCGCCCGGCAGAGGCCGAATGGAACACGGCGTTGTTGCCCGCCAGATCGCCCATTGCCTCCTTGTCTCCAAAGGAGCTCATGTCCAAGCGAAGCATGGGGATCTCCAGTGCGCTTGCAATGCAGCAGGCCAGCGAGGTCTTGCCCGTGGCAGGCAGGCCTGCCATCAGAATCGAGCCAAGCACCCCCTTTTCCCTGCGCTCACGCTCCATGCCCTGCAGATATTCCTTGATGGACTGAATGGCGAAGTCCTGCCCGTGGATCCCCACGCAGGCCGCCTGAAAACGCTCACAAAGAGCAAAATCCTCCTGCAGAGTCAACCCTGTGTAGCGCAGATCCCGCTCCGAAAAGGGATCCTGATAGATCATCGTTGCCCGTCTTCGTTCCCGTTCCATGCTCATACTGCACCTCCCGATCTTCCGATCATATCATAGTACGCCGCAAACACGGCCGCCACCCTTTTTTGATCCCTCACCGGCATCAATCGCTCCGCACCAACCCTGCGAAACACCAGCGCACCGTTCTCGGGCATTCCCTCCACCGGCTCGATGGGAGCCAGCAGGCGAAGCTCCTCACCCGCGCCGTAGATCAGCGTGAAGATCTCCTTCACCGCCACCCGACGGCCGTCGGCGCTTGTGATCACCCGCACCGAGGGGATCTCCGCCTCGCGGCGCTCCTCCTCCATCGAGCGCAAAAAGCCCGATCTTCTCAATCTGTCTCGATCAAATCTCATTTTTCCTCTCTCCTCTCACACAAAACACATATTTGCCACCCTTCCCGAAAAGCTCGGATAACGGTTACTGCCATTCAATATTATCCATGATTATTTGGATAATTCTTGATAATGCCATCATACCACAAATATCGACGCTTGTCAATACCTTTTTGGAAAAAATTATCCACAATTATCCAACTTATGTATCAAAAAACGGGATATTGGTGGATGCAGACCGCCGGTTTTTTTGATAATCCGAGAAAATTTCAAAAAACATTTGACAAAAACCGATTTTTGTGCTACAATATATCAACTCATGTCAACACGGACACGCGTCCGATCTATCTTCTATCAGGAGGATCCACATGTACACGATCCTGTCGTGGTACCTGCCGGGTACATCAAAGGCAACCGCCGAAAGCTTTCTCGCCTCCGTGGAGCGTTGGCTCACGGATCCAAACCGTCAAGCGGGATATCAGCTTCCCTTCACCGAGCCGCTTTCCAATCTGGCCTCCGCTCCCTTCCACACCGTGCAGGGCGAGCGCGACTCTCTTCAGATCGTGAATGCCTACAGTGCCGATTGCCGCCGAACCGCGGTCTCTCTGCATCACCAAAACGGAAATTCCCTTTGGGTGGTGGAGGCGATCCTGCAGAAAAAAACAGGAGACTCCGAGGATGCCTCCTTCTTCGTTTATTTCCGCAAGCGCGTGCCCGACCAATCGTCCCCCACCGACCGCGTCTCTCCCAGACTTCCCAAGCTTCCCCTTGTGCTGATCGAGGACGGGCTCTGCACCAAGGAGCATCCTCTGGCGGAGGAAAGCTTTGAGGGAATGCTCATGCCGAATGAGCGTCAGGCAGAGCTGCTGAGAAATCATCCCATGCCGCTCTATCCCATTCTCACCGTCAACACCCGCCACGGTCTGGTGGAGCCCGCCTGCATTGAGATCCTGGAGCGACAGGTCACCCTTTGCCATCTCGTTTGCGAGGAGTCCGATGCCCCCTGGGTCTATCAGATCTCCTATCCTCGCCTTTCTCACGTGGCCGAATACTATCTCGCCTCCCAAATGCGCCAAACCAAATGGCCGCCCAGAAGCGAGGATGATTTCACCCGCCGGATCGTGCTTCCCAACCGTCAGGGCTCCGCGCCCTTTATGATCACGCAGGAGCTGATCTCCTTGGTTGGAGAGGGCTGCGGCGGCTCGCTGGAAACCGATTTCCACACAGTGAAGGAGCTGATGCGGTCGCAGTATCGCAACGCCGATGCCACCGTTCCCGTGACCAAGGCCTTGGCCCGTTGCCTGCGGGATGCCCGCAGAAACGCCGCCATCACGCAGGGCGAGCTGGCTGAGCTGACCGAGCAAAATCTGAAGGAAAACGAGCTTTCCTCCGGCGGCCTTCTGATCTCCCGCATCGAAACCCAGCGTCTCCATCGGATCGAGACCGACCGTTTGCGCCCCCTCATCCGCTGTCTCGGGCTGGACGAATGGGAGGTTTTGCGGCTGGTGAACGTGGAGGATGCCGAAGAACCCTCTCGCGAGGAGGAATCCGCCGAGAGCGTTGATTCCGGCGCTGATGCCGATGTGAACTTCTGCTTCAAGTGCGGCGAGCGAGTTCTCTCCCCCGATGCCTGCTTCTGCTTCAAGTGCGGACAGAGGATACGCCCCTGATCGAGCATTGCAAAATGAAGGCCTCCCGCTGAGCGGGAGGCCTTCATTTTATGCCTTTTCGGTTGCAAAACGGTGAATTTTATGGTATAATGGAACCAACAAAGGGAAACTGCGCTTCGCATGGCCTGCGCCGCGCCCCCGAAAAGGAGACAGCTTATGATCGGATGTGCTTCATATAAATATGTATCCATCAATGGCAATGCGCTTTTCACGATGGTTGCGCTTCCAAGGGAACAGGGGCAATTTCCAACGGTGATCTGTCGCTCGCCGTACGTAAAGGCAGCAGTCGGTCGATCGGAGGAGGAGCTGACCCTTGAATTTCTGCATGCTCATGCAAGCTATTTGGAGCGAGGCTACGCCATGGTGCTTCAGCATTGCCGCGGCTGCGGAAAAAGCTCGGGCGGCTTCGTTCCCTATATTCACGAGCGCGAGGACGGCTTGCTTTTGCGCGAGTGGATCCGAAAACAGCCCTTCTACAACGGCGAGCTTTTTCTGATGGGCTCCAGCTACACCGCTTCGCTCCACTATGCCACGGCCCCCTTTGAGGAGGATATCCGCGGCGCAATTTTTGAGGTGCAGGACTCGGAGCGCTATCGTCTTTGGTATCGGAACGGGCAGATGAGAAAGGGGCATGCCAATTGGCATTTCAACCTATACAAGAGCATCACTCCAAAGGCCAAGCACTTTTCCATGCAATCCTTCTCCGAGCTGCCTCTGGCGGGGTTATCGGAAAGAGCCCTTGGTGAGCGAGCGGCGGATTTTGAGGAAATGCTGGAGGCGCCCTCGCCAAAACACCCGTTTTGGCTCACCCGAAACGGCGGGCAGGAAACGAGCGATGCCGTGGCAAAAGCCAATATCCCCATTTTGCTGACCCCCGGCTACAATGATTTCTACGTTGGCGGTGTTTTTCGGATGTGGGAGCGCATGGACGAGCAAACCAAGCGCCAAAGCGCGCTTCTCGTTTCTCCCTACAACCACGGCGACGGCTACGATGCCGCGAGCGGGCTTTCCTTCCCGCTGGGCAAGCGAACCGAGCAGTTCGGCGCGCATTACAGACTCGATTGGCTGGATCACGTCAGAACAGGCGCGCCTCTGCCCTATGAAACGGGCGTAATCACCTACTACCGCACCTTCGAGAACCGATGGGATAGCGACTTTTCCGGAAAGCCCACCGTTCCCCTGCGGTTAAGGCCGGGCGAGGAGACGCACTCCTTCCGCTACGATCCGTCCGCCCCCACGGCCTTTTCCTGCGAGGGCTGCTTTGCAGACTCCACGGGAGCAGAGACCGACACCGTTCGCCTGCTCACGCCCCCGCTCGATCGCAACGTCTTTGTGAAGGGGCGAATGCAGCTGACGCTCACCGTGGCCTCCGATCGCGCCGACACCTCGTTCTATGCGCGCATCAGCATTAGAAAATCGGACTGCACCTACGTTCTTCGCCACGACATCACCTCTCTTTCCTATCAGATCGGCGACTATTGCCCCGGAGAGCCCGTGCAGATCGGGCTTTGCTTCGACGAGCATGCTTTTCTGCTCAGGCAGGGAGAATGCCTGCAGATCGATCTGGCCTCCACCGACGACAACACCTACGTCTGCCACACCAATAACCTCGGTGATTATCATAAGCAGACCGCTTTCCGCGTCGCAACCAACACCGTTTACACCGCCGATTCCTATCTTATGCTTCCCATCGAGTGCGAGGAAGGATGAGCGGGGCGCAAGGATCAGCGGTCGGGCTCAACCAAAAAACGCGGTGCCCGCATGGACACCACGTTTTTTCAGTTTCACCCATTGTTGGGTGCAAGGGCAAAATAGGTCAGGAGCCCGTTGTAGATCCCCTGCGCGAACCGCTCGGGGTGATCGGCCAGCAGAGCCGCATCCTCCGCGTTGGAAATAAAGCCCATCTCCAGCAAAACGGCAGGCATGGTGGTGTTTTTCAGCACTCGAAGCTCGGGATTCAGCTTCATGCCCCGATCGTAAAGCCCCGTTGCATCAACCATTCCCTGCAAAAGCGCCTCTCCAAAGCCATAGGAAACGCTTCCCTGCTCGGCGGCGTAGACCTCGATGCCGTTTGCGCCGGCGTTATCGAAGGAATTGATATGCAGGCTGATGAAATAGTCCGCCTCAAAATCCTCCGCCCCCTGCACACGCGCATCCAGACTGCTATCGCTGTCGGTGCCCAAAACGGTGTCGGCCGTAGGACGGGAAAGGCAGATTTCAAATCGACCGTCGGCCTTCAGAAGATCGGCAAGAAGCTGACCGATGGCGAAGGTGAGATCCTGCTCGCAGAGCCCGTTGCCAACGGCGCCCGCGTTGTGATAGGAGGTTGGGTTGTGCCCCTGATCGATATAGAGGCGGATCCGCTCCATCCCCATGCCGTCTTCCAATGCCTCGATCCGCGCCCACAGGCCCTCGATCTCCTGCTCGGCCTGCCGATAGCGCTCTCTCAGCGCCTCCAGCTCCCGCTCCGCTTCGTTCTTGGACGCCTGCAAGGCCTCGATCTCCCGTTGCATTTCCTCCGACCACGTTTGCAGAGCGGAAATCTCCCGCTCAGCCAATTCCTGCGCCGACTTCAGCGAGCTCAGCGCAGCCATCAGCACGGAGATCTCCTGCTCGGCCACTCGACAGCTCTCCCGAAGCTCCGCCAGCGCCAACGCCGCGGCATCGGCCTCTGCCTTCAGACCGTTGAGCTCCTGCTCCCGATCCTCGTTTTCCTGCTTGAGCTTTTCGATCTCCTGCAACGCGCTTTCATGCCTCGTTTCCAGCGCCTCCAGCTCCTTTTTCGTTTCGTTGCAGGCGGTTTCCAGCTCTCCCAGCTCACGCTCGGAATCCTGCCGCGCCTGCTTCAGCGCCTCCAGCTCCTGCTCGGCCGCCGCTTGCTTTTGCTTGAGCGACTCGATCTCCGCCGCCGCATCGGCCAGCTCGGCCTTGAGCAGATCCACGTCCTCGATGGCGGCATAGGGGATCACGCACCCGGTGCAAAAGGCGGACAGAAGCACGGCACACAGCAGCGCGCAAAGGACTCTCAGGCAGGTGTGGCTCCGTTTCGTTTGATTTCTATATAATGAATGGAATTTGACCATGGGATCTCCTTTATTCTCACAATATCCGGTCAAAGAGCTCTGCGCCCTTTCTGACTCATTATACCATCTTTTTCGCCCACCGTCAACAATATTTTCCGTTTTCCCACAGAATTTTCAAAGCCCTTGATTTTCTCCGAGGAGTATGCTATAATACCAGCAAAGGGGCGGCGATCAACGCCCCCTCGGCGGCGCATTCGAGACGCGTTCTTTCTCGCCGCCCCACCCATTTCCGTGCTGATAAGGAGGCATATCATGAGGATCCTGTTTGCAAGCGACGTCAGCTTCCACCCCTTTGGCGATCAATATCCCGGCGGTGAGGTCGCGCACTCTGCCATGGCAGAGGCAAGAGCCTGCTTCGATCGCGCCGATTTCAGCGTGATCAATCTGGAAAGTGTGATCGCCAACCGTAGGTCTGACACACCCATTTCCAAAAGCGGCCCCAATCTTTCCTTTTCTCCGAGCTTTCTGGGCTTTTTGGAGGCCCTCGCCCCCTCTGCCGCCTGCCTTGCCAACAATCACACGGGCGACTACGGCGACGAGCCCATCCGAGCAACCCTTTGCGCCCTGCGAGAGCTGGGGATTCTTCCCTTCGGTGCAGGCGAGACCATCCGCGAGGCCTACCGTCCCGCAGTTTTTGAAAAGGACGGGGAGCGCGTTGCCATGATCGGAGTCTGCGAAAATGAATTCGGCATTGCAAAAGAGGACAAGGCAGGCGCCGCAGGCTATTCCCTCGGCCGCGTGACCGAGGCCATCCGCTCCGCTCGCGAGCAGGGCAATACTCCTGTGGTATTTTTCCATGGAGGCAATGAGCACAACCCCTTCCCCTCCCCCAAAAAGCAGGAGCTCTACCGCCATTTTGTGGATTTGGGAGCCTGCGCCGTGATCGCCATGCACACCCACTGTCCGCAAGGCTATGAGGTATATCGAAACGCTCCCATCGTTTACAGCATGGGCAATTTCTTTTTCCCCGCCGCCAAGGGGCTTGGCAGGCTTCCCGTTTGGAATTATGGCTACATGGCCCTCGTTTCCATCGAAAACGGCATCGCTCGCCTGGAGGAAACCATCCCCTATCGTCAGGATTTCAGCGGCGTTCATCTCCTTGAGAACGAGGAGCTGAAGCATTTCAGAGCCTATCAGCAGGCAATTGCCCTGCCCCTCTGCGCCCCCGCTCTGCTGGAGCAATATTTCAACGCCTGGTGTCTCCACCGCGACTACTGCGCAAAATTCTCCGAGCGATATCCCCGGGAGGGTTCGGCCGCCTTTATCCGAAATCTGCTGTGGTGCGAGGCACACAACGAGGTGGCCTCCACCGAGGCTCGCCTGCGCTTTGAGGGAATCAACGAGCCCGATCCCACTCTGCTTTCGCATCTCCTCACCCTTCAACAAATGGAGATCCCCGCCGATCTGCAGAACAAAACGTAAAGCCCCATTTCTCAAGGAACCGCAAAACGGTCACGCCCACCGCCAAAAGCAGTGGACGTGACCGTTTTTTATTTCTTCTTCGCCAGCTCGATGATCACAAGGATCGGGAACAGAAGGATCGACAAGCAGCACCCGATGCAGCCCCAATCCTGCCGGGAGCTCTTCCGCGCAGGTCGCGACTCAACCGATTCTGCCTCGCCCCCGTCCGCTTGCCCGGCTGCGACGGCGCGACGGATGCTTTCGTATTCCGCCTGCCGCTTCGCCGCCTCCTCGCGCTTTTTCCGCAGGCGCTCCCGATGGGCGGGATCCCGCAGTCGGATGCGGCGGAGGCTCCAAAGCACCGCAGGGATCGCCGCCGCGATCAGGGAGGCGGTTGCCGCCTCCGGATCCTTCCCGATGACAGAGCCCAATGCTCCCATGAGAAGGATCCCCAAAGCAAAGCCGTAAAGCACGTCCGGAAGCCCATACTCGGCAGCGTCCTTTTGCGCTTCACGCTCGGGATCCGTCTTTGCGCGCGTGCTCTCTCTTTTTTTGAATGCCATTCGCTCCACCTCCCGTTCGTTTTTTTCATTATACCATGTTTTTTGCCGAAATACAATAGAAAAAAACCAACCTCGCGGCATCTGCCTGCGAGGTTGGGAGATATTTTTACGGATCAAACCACTTCCCAAGGGGGCGTGGCGGCCAGACAAGCATCCAGCTTGTTGGCATATTGCTTTTCGATCTCCGCGGTGTAGCCGCCGCTGCAGAACAGATCGGAAACCGTTTCATAGAAGGTCTTCCAGCTATCGTCCTC
>JAZRCQ010000040.1:0-2822 GCA_045659845.1 Eubacteriales bacterium | reverse complement strand
GCTTGGCCTCCGACTTAGGCCGCGCGGTTGCATTCCACGGGAGTGAGGAGCTTGACGCCGTTGAGATGATCCACCAGCTCCCGCATATTGTGAACGGCAAACACGCGGATGCCCTCCACGGCGGAGGCCTCGGCGGCGTTTTCCGCAGGGGCATAAAACTCGGCAAAGCCTGCGTCGCGAGCCGCCACACACATGCAAAGCACGCCGTGCACGCCGCGAACGTCGCCCGAGAGCGACAGCTCTCCCACCAGACATCTGCCGCGAAGATCCACGCCGCGGCGGATCACACCGCTGCTGTGAAAGATCCCCGTGAGGATGGCAAGATCGAAGGCAGAGCCCTCTTTTTTGCGGTCGGCGGGAGCGAGATTCACGGTGATGCGAGCATAGGGGAAGGAGAAGCCGCTGTTGATGCAGGCATTCCAAACGCGCTCCTTGGCCTCGCGCACGGCAAGGTCGGGGAGTCCCACCAGCTCGAAGCCCTCCAGCTTATCCTGAATATTACATTCCACGGTGACGGGAAAGCCGTCGATGCCGCAGAGTCCTGCGCTGAAAGCCGCTGAAAGCATGGAAAAACCTCCTGAAAATGTTCAATGGTTGAAAATCGGATTCCCGGCAGACGGTGTGCCGTCAATCAAGGCTCTGCAGGAAACGGCGCACCTCGGCCTCATAGCCCTCGGGATCCACGAGGTAGCTCATGGCGTGTGTTGCTTCGGGAAAGGTGCGGAGCGTCACACCTTCGGGGTTGGCTCCTTGGATCTCCCGGCTCATCTCGCAGGGCACGAAGTCGTCGGCCTCGCCGTGAAGGATCAGAATGGGAACCTTGGCGTGCTTCACGGCGTTCACGGCTGAGATGCGGGGATCGAAGCGAAAGCCTCCGTAGAGACGGGTGCCCAATCGAAGAAGGGGCAGAAGCAGGCGGAAGGGAAGATGCATCTCCTCGCGGCTCACGCGCTCCACGATGGCGTAGGGCGAGGAATAGGGGCAATCGGCGATCACTGCGCGCACGTTTGCGGGGAGCGGCAGATCGGAGGCCATCAGCACGGCGGCGGCGCCCATGGAAACGCCGTAGAGGCAGATGGGGGTGCTTGCGCCGAAGCGCTCGTTGGCGTAGGCGATCCAGTCGAGGCAATCGAAGCGCTCCAGAATTCCGAAGGAGATGGTGCGGCCGTCGCTTCCGCCGTGGGACCGCTGGTCGGGGAGGAGCAGATTGTGGCCGAGGGCAAAGGAGATCCGCGCGCCGCCGCAGAAATCGCGAACGGCGTGGCTCTTGTAGCCGTGGAAGCCGATGTCCAGCGGAGCGCCGTCGGCCTGATGATAGTAGCGCGCGGTGAGGCGCTTGCCGTCGCGGGAGCGGATGGAGACGATTTCAAAGGGGCGGGCGTCCATGTCGTCTAGATAGGAAAGGAGACGGTCGCGCACGGCGGTGTAGGGCTCCCGATCGGGCACGTGATGGGAAAGATCCCGCTTCTTCAAATCGTTATAAAAGCCGAGACGATAGGGCGGGAAGGCGCCGATGAGCAGAGCGAGCAGAAAAAATCCTCCGATGCAGGCGAATAGCATAAAATCCCTCCTTTTTCTTCCATATACGGATAGTATAACATTTTTTTGAGGAAAATGCAAGTATTTGTTAGAAATCTCTTGACAAATGAATAAATATACGCTATAATAACAGAACCAAGAAAAATATTCATTTTGGAGGTATTATCATGAAGAAGATCGTCACTCTTTGTCTGATCTGCACCCTGCTGCTCTCCACGCTGCTGTCTCTCGGCTCCTGCGCCAAGACCGATGGCGTGAAGGTGATCGACATTCCGCTTTCCGAGGAAAAATACGCCTTTGCCGTTTCCAAGACCGATGCCGAGCTGCTCACCAAGGTGAACGAGTATCTGGCAAAGATCACCACCGACGGCACCTTCGATGCCATCTGCGACCGCTACTTCGGCGAGGGCACTCCCGTGAAGTTCACCTCTGCCGCTGAGGATCCCTCCAAGGATCAGCTCGTGGTTGCCACCAGCACCGGCTTTGCTCCCTTTGAGATGGTTGAGAACGGCGAGTTCTACGGCATCGATATGGAGATTGCCAAGGGCCTGGCCGAATATCTCGGCAAGGAGCTTGTGATCAAGGATATGAAGTTTGAATCCGTGGTTACCTCCGTGCAGAACGGCACCTGCGATATCGGTATGGCAGGTCTCACCATCACCCCCGCCCGCGAGGAGATGGTAACCTTCAGCAACACCTACTACAACGCTTCTCAGGTCATCATCGCTATGGAGAGCGACACCACCTTTGACGAGTGCAAGACCACCGAGGACGTGGTTGCTATCCTGAACGCCCTGACCGCTGACACCCTGATCGGTTGCCAAACAGGCACCACCGGTGAGATCTACATCGACGGTGACCTGGAGCTCGGCGACGAAGGCTACGGCTTCGCAGGTCTGCCCGCTACCAAGAAGGCTTACGATTACGGCGCACTGGCTGTTGCCGCTATGAAGAACGGCCAGATCAAGTACGTGATCCTGGATAACGCCCCTGCCAAGGCCATTGCCAACAAGGTCAACGCATAAAAGAAAAACGGACAGGGCTACCCGCTCGGTAGCCCTGTTTTCTCGCGTATATAAGGAGTTGTTTTTATGGATTTTGCACATCAATGGGAAAAGTTCTGGCTGTTGTTCTACACCAACGGCGGATATAAGCGCGTATTCTCCGAGGGCCTTGTCAACACCTTGCAGATCGCCATTCTCGGCCTTGCCATCGGCATTGTGATCGGTACCCTGATCGCCGCCGTTAAAGTAATGCCCAAGTACAAGATCATGCCCCGTATC
>JAZRCQ010000039.1:0-14462 GCA_045659845.1 Eubacteriales bacterium | reverse complement strand
CGGCTCGGAGAATGGCGCTCTCTCTTTCACCCTCAGCAATGAGGATTGCGCTCTTTTTTTCACCTTCGGCGCGAAGAATAGCCTCGCGGCGTTCGCGCTCGGCCTTCATCTGCTTTTCCATTGCATCCTGAATTTCCTTGGGCGGGATGATGTTTTTCAGCTCCACGCGAGTCACCTTGATGCCCCACGGATCGGTGGCCTCGTCGAGGATCGCACGCATCTTCACGTTGATGATATCTCTGGAGGTGAGGGTGTTGTCCAGCTCCAGATCACCGATAATGTTGCGAAGTGTGGTGGCCGTCAGATTTTCGATCGCCGCCATCGGCGTTGTGTGGCCGTAGGCATAGAGCTTGCAATCGGTGATCTGAAAGAACACCACGGTGTCGATCTGCATCCGAACGTTGTCCTTGGTGATCACGGGCTGAGGCGGGAAATCGGCCACCTGCTCCATCAGGTTGATCTTTTTCACAACCTTCTGCAGGAACGGAACCGTCCAGTTGAAGCCTGCCTGGAAGGTTTTGTAGTACTGTCCGAGATGCTCCACAACGTAGGCGCTGGACTGCGGAACGATATGTATGTTTGCAATGGCAAGACCGAGAAGCGAAGCGACAAAAATCAAAATAATAATAGTTGGTACCATAATTCAAATCCTTTCTCAAAAAAATGTAGTCAGACTTAATTTTGTTCTTCGGCGATGCGGCAGATCAGCTTCACGCCGTCGATCCTCTCGATCAAAACGATCGCATCGGCAGGAATCACCTCATCGTTGGAGGATCGTGCTGACCAAGTTAATCCCTTCACCTTCACGGCGCCCGTTCCGTGCAGATTGTCGATCTGCTCCAGCACCACACCGCGCGCCCCCAAAACCGCCTCGGCATTCATAGGCTCTTTTTTCACGAGGATCGGGTGCCTTTTGAAATGCGTTCGCATCAAAATGAGCAAAGTGATGGAAAATGCAAGGAAAATCAGCAGCTGGAGCCAGAAAAGATCCACCCAAATCGCCAGAATCATGGCCACAACGGCGCCCGGCGTAAACCAAACGGACACCAGATCGGCAGTGACGGATTCCACGATCAGGGTGAGTGCCGCCACCCCGAGCCAAAGCAGCATTTGTCCATAGTCGGCAAGAAATTCGGTCATCGGATCACTCTCCTTTTTTGTGTTTTGTTGTAATTCAATTATATCACACAATCAAACGATTGTCAATACCTTTTCTGTGACTTTTATCGCAAAATATCCGCGATTTGAATCGTGCCGTCGGTTGAAACGCGCAAAACAAGATATTCCGGCTTTGCACCGTCGCTTCCAACATCTCTTCTGTAGGTTCCGTTGTTGCGCAGGATCTTATAATTGATCTTATAAGTCACAAGCTCCGCGCCGTCAAGCGTTTCCGAATGATAGAAGTAAACGTACATATCGTAGAGCATCTGCTGGGTGAAATCCGGAATGGCATTTTTGCGAAGGAACTCCTCGGAGCAAAGCTGGCGAAGTGTTTCGCAATCGCCGCTCATCAGGCAATTCAGATAGATTTCCGTGAAACGCACCTTCACGTCGAATTGATCACGATCGGCATCCGTGATCTGCGTTGTGATCCCCTGCCCTCTCGGATCGTCGCAATAATGCACGCTCCGATCCTTGGAAAGATAGTGAGCATCCTCAAAAATGTTTTCCTCCACAACGGGATAAAAATAGATCTCCGTCGGCTCGGGCGGTTTCTCCTCGGGCAAAAGCATCAGCACCGCCGTTGCGGCCGCGATCAAGAGCAGAAGAGCGCCGAAGGTGATCAGGATCAGCATCACCGCTTTGTTCACCGTTCGGCGGGAGTCGGGCGTTGTTTCTTTGTTTCTTTTCATTTGCATAAAGCCTCCTTTGTTTCCGTTGAAGGTATCTTCATTTTAACACACTCGTCCTCTTTTTGCAAGTGGGTTCCACCTTTTTTTCATTTATTTTACAAATTGCCGAAAAAAATATACAAATATTTTCAAAAAATGTTTGTTCTTTGTATTGTGCTTTCTCGGACAATGTGATATAATAATATGAGATGTTGGTTTATATCCATCCCAATTTATCCCTCGGAGGTGTTTTGTGAAATATTTTGTTCTGATTCCGGACGGAATGGCAGATGAAAAAATAGAGGCTCTCGGAAATTGCACCCCCATGCAGGCCGCCCAAAAGCCTTGTATGGATGCGCTGGCTTCCCAAGCAATCGTCGGCACCGTTTCCAACGTACCCGACGGTATGGTTCCCGAAAGCGACACAGCCAATATGTCGATCCTTTCCTTTGATCCCAAGGTGTACTCCAAGGGTCGCTCTCCTTTGGAGGCCGTGAGCATGGGAATCGAAATGCAGCCGGACGAAACTGCTTATCGTTGCAACGTGGTTACACTCTCCGACGAGGGCGAGGACTACGACGACAAGATCATTCTCGACCATAGCGCCGATGAGATCACCACCGCCGAGGCCGATCAGCTGATCCGTGCGCTGGATGAAAAGCTCGGAAATGAGTTTCGTAAGTTTTACACGGGCGTCAGCTACCGTCATTGCCTGATCATCAAGAACGGCAATGACAAATATCCCTTCATGCGTCCCCACGATATTCTCGGCAAACGCATCGGCGAATATCTCCCCTGCGAGGAAAACGGCGGAGGAGAATTCTACCGCATGATGAAGGAAAGCTTTGAAATCCTTAACCACCATCCCGTCAATGAGGCACGCCGCGCCAGAGGCCTCAAGCCGGCTAATTCGGCATGGTTCTGGAGCCCGGGAAAAAAGCCTGCACTCCCCAATTTCCGCGAGAACTGGGGGCTGAACGCCGCCGTGATCTCCGCCGTTGATCTGATCAAGGGCATCGGCCTTTGTGCCGGAATGCGATCCATCGACGTTGCGGGCGCAACGGGCAACGTTCATACCAACTACAAGGGAAAGGCAGATGCCGCTATCGCCGCCTTCCAAAGCGGATGTGACTACGTTTACGTTCACGTGGAGGCACCCGATGAATGCGGACACCGCGCCGAGCTGGAAAACAAGGTGCTTTCCGTGGAGAAGATCGACAGCGAGATCCTCGCCCCCGTTCTGGAATACCTCCGCACCTGCGGCGAGGAGTTCCGCGTGATGATCCTGCCCGATCATCCCACGCCCATTCGCATCCGCACCCACTCCTCCTCCCCCGTTCCCTTCCTGATCTACTGCTCCGACCGCACCTTTGCCGGCGTTGAGAGCTTTTCGGAGGAAGCTGCCGAGGCAACGGGCGCCTACGTTCCGCACGGTCACGATTTGATGAAGCTCCTTCTGGAGCCCTCCGCCCTTTGAAATCCTGCCATCGGAAGGAGATAAACATGAACGAAGAACTCGAAAAAAACGAGGCGCTTTCCGCTGAGTCCACCGAGGCGGACGGCCCATCTTCCGCGCCTCAGAAATCCATCGGAGAGCGCATAGCGGCATCCGTTTTTGATTACACGGAAATGCTGGCCTGGGCCGTGCTTGCAGTGCTTCTGGTCTTTATGCTGGCCGTTCGCATCTGTCGCGTGGACGGTGAATCCATGGAAAACACCCTGCACAATGAGGAAAATCTTCTGCTCTACAGCCTCACCTATACCCCCGAGCAGGATGATATCGTGGTATTTCATCTCACGGGCGGCCGGGAATCAACGCAAAAGACCTACGTTAAGCGCGTGATCGCAGTTGGAGGCCAGGAGGTGGTTGTGGATACCCGCAACAACGTGATCACGGTGGATGGCGAGATATACGCCGACGCCCACTCCGTTCTCAAGGAGCCCGACGGCTCCTATAACACCGCCCTATTCGGCTACGGCATGTCGAACGGCATCTTCAAGGTGACCGTTCCCGAGGGGCACGTGTTTGTGATGGGCGACAACCGCAACAACTCCAAGGATAGCCGCAACCGCGAGATCGGCTTTGTGGACGAACGCTGCATCCTTGGAAAGGTTGTGTTCCGTCTCTCCCCTCTGACCGTCTTTTCCTGACACAAAAATGAAAGAAAGGTGACGATATGCCCTCAGAAATCATTCAATGGTTCCCCGGTCACATGGCGAAAACGCGCCGCATGATCTCGGAGAACATCCGAAACGTGGATATCGTTCTGGAAATTCTGGATGCCAGAATCCCCTATAGCTCCCGCAATCCGGAGATCACCCGATTAACCTCCGGCAAGCCCACCCTGCTTCTGCTGAACAAGGCCTCGCTGGCAGATCCCGCGCAGAACAAGGCGTGGCAGCAATATTACACCAATGACAATACTGCTTGTCTCGTGATCGATTGCGTGAGCGGCGAGGGGATGAATCGCATCGCTCCCGCTATCCGCGCTCTTTTGGATGAAAAGATCAAGCGCTTTGAAGCAAAAGGAATGATCGGAAAGCGGTTGCGCGCAATGGTTTTGGGCGTTCCGAACGTTGGAAAATCCTCGCTGATCAACAAGATCTGCGGAAACAAGAAAACAAAGGTCGAGAACCGCCCCGGTGTCACGCGCGATAAGCAATGGGTCAGCACCTCCATCGGCGTAGACCTTTTGGATATGCCCGGAATTCTTTGGCCGAAATTCGACGAGCGTCGCGTGGGCGAGAATCTGGCATTGACGGGAGCCATCAAGGATGACATCCTCGACACGGAATCCCTTGCCGTGATCCTATGCTCCCGCCTGCGCCGTCTCTATCCCGCCGAGCTGGCAGCCCGCTTCAAGCTGGAAAGCATCCCCGAGGAGCTTTCGGACTATGATCTGTTTCTCGCCATCGGCCGCAAGAGAGGCTTTCTCGTCAGCGGCGGCGAGGTTAGCGAGGAGCGAACCGCCGCTATGCTTCTGGAGGAATTCCGTTCCTCCAAGATCGGAAAAATCACGTTGGATCGGATCGAAAAGCCGGAAAGGAGCAGCTGATGCTGGAGCAAGCGATTGAAAATGAATTGCGAGCCGAAGGCTATCTTGCCGTTTGCGGCGTAGATGAAGCAGGAAGAGGCCCGCTCTGCGGCTCTGTGGTTGCGGCGGCCTGCATTCTCCCCGCGGGCTACGTTCCCGAAGGACTCAATGATTCCAAAAAGCTCACAGCCAAGAAGCGCGAGGCTCTTTTTGAAGAGATCAAGCGTAACGCCGTGGCCTATTGCATTGCCGAGGCCTCGGTTGAGGAGATCGATCGGCTCAACATTCTCGAGGCCGATCTGCTTGCCATGCGGCGAGCTATCGACGGCTTGGCCGTGAAGGCCGATTTCGCTCTGATCGACGGCAATATCTCCAGAGATTTTCAAATTCCGGCGCGCGCCGTGGTTCACGGGGATGCCATCTCTCCCAGCATTGCTGCCGCCTCGATTCTTGCCAAGGTGACAAGAGATCGCTTATGTGAGCAATGGGACGCCGAATATCCTCAGTATGGAATTGCCAAGCACAAGGGGTACGGCACCAAGGATCATAAGGCCGCGCTCTTTGCAAACGGCCCCTCCCCTATTCACAGAAAGCAATTTATCCGCTTTCTGAACGATCCCGAGCAATGAGCGGAGAAGTCAGCCGCCGAACGGGAGAATGGGGCGAACGGATCGCAGTTTCCTATCTGCGACGCCGAGGTTGGCGGATTCGCGAAAGAAACTATCGGGCAGGACATCACGAGATCGACGTGATCGCCACAAGATGGGGCACGATCGCCTTCGTTGAGGTGAAAGCGCGAAGCTATCGGGAGGCCGACGTGAATGTGGCACCGCCCCCCGGCAACGCGGTCCGCTCCGCCAAGAAAACATTCACCCGACAAGCTGCCCGACAGTATCTTTTTGAGCATCCATGCCGTCACAAGCCGCGCATGGACGTGATCGAGATCTGGCTTGAGCAGCAATCGGACTCCTCCAAGCGCCCCAAGGTCTTGAAGCTTCGTCATATGTCGGGCGCCTACTGATCGTTCGACAGAAACAAGAGGACATATCATGAAATTTTCTTTTTTTGATTGGCACTGCGACACTGCAGGCGAAATGCTTTCGCAGGAACAGCCGTTAGGCTCAAACCGACTGGCTGTTTCTCTTGAGCGTGCAAAGGCCTTTGAGAACTACGTGCAGGTGATGGCGCATTGGACCAGCCACCGTCTCAGTGACGAGGAGGGATGGGCTCGATTGTGTCGGATGCACGAAAATCTACTGCAGGATCCCGCAGTTCTCCGGGGGGAAGCAAGGATCTGCACCTCCTGCCCGCCCCGCGAGCAATCCGCCTCCCTTCTGTTGGCCGTAGAGGATATTCGTCCTCTCAACAACAAGACAGAACGCGTGGAGGAGCTTTATCGGATGGGATTCCGCATCCTAACGCCCATGTGGTACGGTGAAACCTGCATCGGCGGCGCACATAACACCGCGGCGGGGCTCACGTCGTTCGGAAAGGAAGCGCTGACAGAGGCACTCTCCCTCGGTTTCCTTTTGGATATCTCACACGCCTCCGAGCAATCTGCGGAGGAGATCCTTCTGCTGGCCGAAGCACAGAATCGTCCGGTAATCGCCTCTCATTCCAATGCTCATCGCATCTGTCCCGTCAGCCGCAATCTGCGCGATGAGCAGATCAAAGCCTTGATTCACAGCGGCGGCGTGATCGGAATCAATCTCTACACGGAATTTCTTTCGGATAACCATCCCGCCACTCGCGAGGACGTTTTGCGCCACGTGGAATATTTTCTTGAGCAGGGCGCGGAGAAGGCGCTTTGCTTCGGATGCGACATGGACGGCGCGAAGTTGCCCTCCGATCTTCCCGACCTTTCTGCAATCCCCTCGCTCGGAGAGTTCCTTCTCCGCTATTATTCAGAGAACGTTGTTCGCAACATCTTCTATGAAAACGCCTATCATTTCGCAGAACGTACATTAACGTCTGCAAAAAATCCATAAACAGGAGTACCCATCATGTTATTCAAAAGCACAAGAAGCACGGAGGCCGCTTCCGTAACTGCGGCGCAAGCCATCAAGCAAGGACTCGCTAACGACGGCGGTCTGTTCGTCCCCGAAACGATCCCTCAGCTTTCCGAGGCGGATCTGAAGGAGCTTCTGGCCATGCCCTACCCTCGCCGAGCTGCAAAAATCCTTTCCCTGTATCTCTCCGACTATTCCGAGGAGGAGCTTTTGGCGGATTGCGAGGAAGCCTATTCCGAGGAGAGCTTTGTTGGCGGAGCTGCGCCTCTGGTTTCCATCAAGGCGCCTTTGGAGATCCTGGAGCTCTGGCACGGCCCAACGGCCGCATTCAAGGACATGGCGCTTCAGATCATGCCGCGCCTGCTTTCCCGCGCGCTCGTGAAGACCGGCGAGGAGAGAACCTCTCTCATTCTTGTTGCCACCTCGGGAGACACCGGCAAGGCGGCGCTGGAGGGTTATCGCGACGTGCCTCGCGTGAAGATCATGGTGTTTTATCCCGTGGACGGAGTGAGTCACGTGCAGAAGCTTCAGATGGCTACTCAAACCGGAGGCAATGTAAACGTTTGCGCCATTCGCGGCAACTTCGATGATGCGCAGAACGGCGTGAAGGAGATCTTCGGCGATGCGGAAATGGCCGGCCGTCTTAACGAAAAGGGCTACTTCCTTTCCAGCGCCAACTCCATCAACTGGGGCCGTCTCGCACCGCAGATCGTATACTACGTTTCTGCCTACTGCGATCTTGTGAACGCAGGAAAGCTCAGAATGGGGGAGGAAATGAACGTATGTGTTCCCACGGGCAACTTCGGCAACATTTTTGCGGCCTATCTCGCCAAGCGTATGGGCCTTCCCATCCGTCGCATGATCTGCGCCTCCAATTCCAACAATATCCTCACCGATTTCCTGGAGACCGGCACCTACGATCGCAACCGAAGCTTCCATCTCACCATGTCTCCCTCTATGGATATTCTGATCTCCAGCAATCTGGAGCGTCTGCTTTATTTCACGGCAGGAAGCGAGCGCACCGCGCGCTATATGAAGGAGCTGAAGGAGACGGGACGCTACACCGTTGATGCCGACGTTCTGGCAGAAATCCGCGAATGCTTCGTTGGCTACTATGCAAACGAGGAGGAGACCGCTGCCACCATCAAGCGCACCTACACCGAAAGCGGCTATCTTGCCGACACCCACACGGCAGTTGCCATTTACGCCGCCGAGTGCTACGGAGCAGCCACGGGAGAAACCATTCCTATGGTGGTGGATTCCACGGCAAGCCCCTATAAGTTCGCCAACAACGTGTATCGTTCTCTCACCGCAGCCGATCCTTCCTCGGATCTGGCCGCTTTGGATGAGCTTTCCGAGCTGACAAAAACAGAAATCCCCTATCCTCACGCCGGTCTTGCCGCCAGAAAAGTGAATTTCACGGCAGTATGCGACAAATCGGAAATGGCCAAAGCCGTTTTGGAGTACGTCGAGAGTTAAATGTAAATGGTCGCGTCGGGATCCCGACGCGACCGCAAAAAAGATTCAGCTCTCCTTCGGGCGGAAGGTGGCGCAGAGAGTGTCGCCGGAGGTGTCCGCATTGGAGGGACCGACGGAGATCTGCTCTGCAGTGCAATAAACCTCTGCATCGTGATAGTAGCAGTTCTTCACATCGCATTTGATTCCCTGCAGGTGCTTGCAGCATTTGTTGTTGGAATTGCATGTTTCCATGATATCTTCATCCTTTCATGATTGGAATTCGGAGGCGATGCCTCTTCGCTCCATAGAATTCCCTTCCGGAAAGGATTTTATTCGGAAAGGAGGCGAGAGCCGTGTCTTTATTCGTAATGGCGGATCTGCATCTTTCCAGCAACGGAGCAAAGTCTATGGAGGTGTTCGGCTCCCGCTGGATCGACTACATGGAAAAGATCCGCAAGGGCTGGAAGGCCGTGGTCACCGAGGAGGACACCGTGATCATCCCGGGCGACGTTTCCTGGGGCCTGCGCGCAGAGGACGCTGTTGAGGACTTTCTGTTTCTCGAATCGCTTCCCGGCAAAAAGCTGATCGGCAAGGGTAATCACGATTTCTGGTGGTCCACCCGATCCAAGCTGATGGCTCTGTGGGCGAAGCACGGCATTCAATCCATCGACCTGCTCTACAACAACGCGCATCGCTTCGACGATTGCATCGTTTGCGGCACGCGCGGCTGGTTTCTTGAGGAAGGAATGCAAAACACGGTTGGTGAGGTTGATTTTTCCAAGATCGTCAATCGCGAGGCGATCCGCCTGAGGCTGAGCTTGGAGGAAGCCTGCCGCCTGCAGCCCGATCCCTTGAATCCCCTTCCCATTCTTGTTTTTCTTCACTTTCCGCCCGTATGGAACGATTTCGTTTGTCGGGAGATCGTGGATCTGTTGCATGAATTCCGCGTGAAAACCTGCTATTTCGGGCATATCCACGGCGCCTATCAGGCTCCCCGCACGCGCACCTTTGAGGAGATCGATCTCATTTTATGTGCCGCAGATCACTTGAATTTCACGCCGCTTCCCGTTTTTATAAATAAATGAGGAAAATCTCCTTAAAATTTCCAAAAAGTGATTGACAAAACAAGAAAAAAATTATATAATATATTTTGTATGTAAAAAAGAAATCATTTTCTATCAGTTGGAGGATTATTAAAATGAGTTTGATCAAGTCCGAAAAGACCGCAAAGAATCTCTACACGCTGGAGTTCTCGGTTGAAAAGGAAGTTTTCGACAAGGCAGTAACCAACGCTTATCGCAAGCAGGCCGCTAAGATCACGGTTCCCGGCTTCCGCAAGGGCAAGGCTCCCCGCTCTGTTGTTGAAAAAATGTATGGCAAGGGATTTTTCTTTGAGGATGCAATCAATGAGGTTCTTCCCGATGCATTCGACGCAGCACTGAAGGAATCCAAGCTGGATATGGTTGGCCAGCCTGAATTTGATGTGGTTTCCATTGATGATAACGGCGTTGTTCTTTCCGCTAAGCTGGCTGTGAAGCCCAAGGTGAAGATCGAGGGCTACATGGGGCTGGAGATCGAGAAGACCGTGGCAGAAACCACCGATGCTGAGATCGACGAGGAGCTGGCCTCCAAGCGTGAGCAGCATTCCCGCAAGATCGAGATCACCGATGAAACGCCCGCTGTGATGGGCGACGTCACCACCATCGACTACGAGGGCTCTGTTGACGGCGTTCCCTTCGATGGCGGTAAGGGCGAGGGTTATCCCCTCAAGCTCGGCTCCGGCAACTTTATCCCCGGCTTTGAGGAGCAGATCGCAGGTCACAAGCTCGGCGAGACCTTCGACGTGAACGTTACCTTCCCCACCGAATATCATGCAGCAGAGCTGGCCGGCAAGGCAGCCGTGTTCAAGACCACCATTCAGAAGATCGAGCATATCGAGCTTCCCGAGCTGGATGACGAATTCGCAAAGGACGTTTCCGAATTTGATACGCTTGCTGAATATCGTGCCGATGTAAAGGCAAAAATTGAAAAGAGACATGCAGAGGATGCCGACCGCGCCTTCGAGGATGCCATTCTGGAGGCTCTTGTTGAAAAGGTTACCACCGACATTCCCGAGCAGATGTTTGTTGCCGAGACCGAGAATTTCGTTCGCGACTACGACAACAATCTCCGCATGCAGGGCCTGGACCTCAAGACCTACTTCCAGTACACCGGCATGACTCTTGAGGCACTGCGCGAGCAGCTCCGTCCCCGCGCTGAGAAGCAGGTGAAGATGAGACTGGCGCTGGAAGCGATCGCGAAGCAGGAAAAGATCAAGGTTTCCAAGAAGGACATCGATGCTGAGTATGAAAGAATCGCTGAGATGTACAAGCTGGACGTTGAGAAGGTCCGCGAAATGGCTCCCGCCGATTCTATCGCTGAAGACATGAAGGTTAAGAAGGCGATGGATCTGGTGAAGGAAAACGCAATCGCAAAATAATTGCAAACCTGAACCGGAAATTGCTTTTTGCGACTTCCGGTTCAAATATTCTATCAGAAAAGAGGTATTGATCATGTTCGATCCGAAAAATCTTTCGCAAAACGCATTGGTTCCGATGGTGGTTGAGCAAACCGGCAGAGGCGAGCGCTCCTATGATATCTTCTCCCGCTTGCTCAATGACAGAATCGTGTTCCTCTCCGATGAGGTGAACGATGCAACCGCCTCTCTCGTGGTGGCTCAGCTTCTGTTTCTGGAGTCTCAGGATCCCGTCAAGGATATCTCCTTCTATATCAACTCCCCCGGCGGATCCGTGACCGCAGGCATGGCGATCTACGATACCATGCAATTCATCAAATGCGACGTTTCCACCATCTGCATCGGCATGGCCGCAAGCATGGGAGCCTTCCTGCTTTCCGCAGGCACCAAGGGCAAGAGATTTGCCCTGCCCCACAGCGAGATCATGATCCACCAGCCCTTGGGCGGTGCAAGAGGTCAGGCCACCGATATTCAGATTCAGGCAGAGCAGATCCTCCGCGTGAAGAAAACTCTGAACGAGATCCTTGCGGCCAACACCGGCAAGCCCGTGAAAACCATCGAAAAGGATACCGATCGCGACAATTATATGACGGCTCAGGAGGCTCTCGAATACGGCCTGATCGATAAGATCCTGGATAAGCGCCCTTGATTGCCGCTGCAACAATGAAAGGAGTCATGCGAACACATGGCAAACACATCCAACAACGGAAATAAGGGCTTGCGCTATTGCTCCTTCTGCGGCAGAAATGAAAATGCCGTGGATTTTCTGATCCCCGCTCCAACAGGTGCGGCCTATATCTGCGATCTTTGCGTGGAGGCCTGCAGCGAACTTCTTTTTCAAACGACGGAGACAGAAAACAATACTGAGAAGCTCTCTCTGGAGGAGCTTCCCCGCCCTCTGCAGATCAAGGAGGCGCTCGATCGCTTCGTGATCGGTCAGGAGGATGCCAAGATCACGCTTTCCGTTGCCGTTTACAATCACTATAAGAGAATTCTCTATAAAGAGGCTATGCAGCCCAAGACCACGGCTAAAAAGCGCAAAAACGCCAAAAATGCACCTGCCCCCGCCGCAGATGCGGAGGATGCCGTGGAAATCCAGAAAAGCAACGTTTTGCTCATCGGCCCCACCGGTGTGGGAAAAACCTATCTGGCTCAAACGCTTGCAAAAACAATGAAGGTTCCCTTTGCCATTGCTGATGCCACCACGCTCACCGAGGCGGGCTACGTTGGCGAGGACGTGGAAAACATTCTGCTTCGTCTGATTCAGGCCGCCGACTATAACGTGGAGTTGGCCGAGCGCGGTATCATTTATATCGACGAGATCGATAAGATCGCGCGGAAAAGCGAAAACCGATCCATCACCCGCGATGTGTCGGGCGAAGGCGTTCAGCAAGCACTTTTGAAGATTCTGGAGGGCACCGTTGCAAACGTTCCCCCTCAGGGCGGCAGAAAGCATCCCAATCAAGAATTCATTCAAATCAATACGCAGAATATCCTCTTTATTTGCGGCGGTGCCTTCGATGGACTGGACCAGCTGATTGAAAAGCGCAAAGGAAACCAGACCATTGGCTTCAGCGGCGAGATCCTCACCAAGGCACAACGCAAGAACCAGAGCATGTTCCGCGACGTGATCCCCCATGACATTGTGAAATTCGGCTTAATTCCCGAGCTGGTCGGCCGCATTCCCGCTATCGTAGCGCTGGACGATCTGGATCGTGATTCTCTTGTTCGCATCCTCACCGAGCCCAAGAATTCCTTGATCCGTCAGTATCAGAAGCTGCTTGAAATGGACGAGGTGGAGCTGACCTTCACGCAGGAGGCGCTGGAGGCAGTGGCTGAGCTGGCTTTGGAGCGAAATACGGGTGCGCGCGGTCTTCGTGCCATCCTTGAGGGCGCCATGACGCAGATCATGTATGAGATCCCCACTCGCCGTGAAATCGAGCGCGTGGAGATCACAGCCGATTGCATCCGAAGGATTGGCCCCTGCAATTATGTTTATCGGAGCGCATCTCCCGAGGAGGTCTCCTCCGAAAGCGAGCCCAACACATAAAATCAAGAAACGCTTGAGGCGAAATCGCCTCAAGCGTTTCTTATACTATGCGCTCAGCATCCGCAACGGCCTCCGCCGAGTCGGTCGAGCGGCTCGTGCTTTTCCCCCTTGCAGCTTCCGCCCGTGCCAGTGGAGAATTCTCCGCTCGGGAACGGCATATTGCGGAATACGCAGCAGGGATCATCCTCCTCCACAGAAAGGCATTCCTTTTCGGGAATGGCATATTCGGTAGCCTGAATAAGATACTGTGCGGGACGAACAATGCGGATCACGGAAAAGATCCCAACGGAAACGGCCAGAAAACGGCGGGCGCGCTCATCGTCGAAGCAAAGCGGAGAGTCGAACACCTCCACAAGATGATGCGGCAGATCGTTTTCACAGCAGCAACAGCAGCAGTTGCAGTCGCAGGCCTTTTCCAGGATCTTGCTGCCGAGCAGAATAGGATCCACCACCTCAACAACCGCAGTGGGCGTGGACCGCGTTCCAAAGCAGGGCTCGGGACAGCCGCAGAAGCCTCCCGTTTGCTCCGAGGAGCGGAAAACGCTCACATTGCAGTCGCCGCCATAGAGGATCACGCGCTTTTCGGGAATCACGATGCCCTCGATCTCCTGCGAGCGGCCGCCTCCGATGCAAGCCTCGAAAACAACCTTAATAAAAAAGCGCACGGTCACAGAATAGAACCCGCGATTGAAGCGGATGGGATCGATGGCGATATTGCTCCAAAGGATCTCGGCATATTTTGCGCGAATGCTTCCACAATGCTCCAGGGTCTCATTGCCGCAATCGGTGAGATAAACGCGGAGATTCTCATAGCAATCACGATCGCGGCAGGCATCGAGGATGCGATTGGTTTCAATGGAAACGGTGTCTCCCCCCGAAGCGCGGGGAGCGCAGGAAAATCTGTTGTCGGCCATGGCATGATGCTCCTTTTGGGAATTATTCAGGGAGAGTTTCCCTCGCTATCATTCTATGGCCCTCGTGAGCTTTTGACACCGCATTCCGACAGATTTCGCTGAAATTGTAAACAATCATCTTTTTCTCTTGAAAATCCTTGTGAAATGTACTATAATATTAAGGTATCTCAATCAGAAAGGAATACTTTTATGAAACGTAAGCTTTCCGCTCTTCTTGCGGGCCTCCTGACGCTCACCTGTCTGGCAACCGCATGCACCTTCACCCCCGTGGAGGATTCCAAGATCCCCATGCTGGATCTTCAGAATACTGCCGGCGGCAATCATAACGAAGGCTCCACGCAGGCCCCTGTGGTTCCCTCCAATCCCGCCGATCTGATCGGTAAATGGAAATCCTCCGCAGTGCCGATGATGTTCCAGTTCTTCAGTGATAACACGCTCAAATGCTATTACCTCACCCCCGGCTACTATGAATATGAGGAGGCGCACACGGGAACCTATTCCTATGACGGCGTCACTCTTCAATATAAGCTGGACGATGATTCGGAGCTGAATGCCACCTGCTCCGTGGCAAACGGTAAAATGACGATCAACACACAGTATGTCTTTGAGCCCGCCGATGCCCTTCCCACCGAGCATCCCGTTTACACCT